>JANLQB010000672.1:0-3278 GCA_031367565.1 Verrucomicrobiota bacterium | reverse complement strand
GGCGCGCAACACGCGGTGTGCATCACGCTCGGCACCGGCGTCGGCGGGGCGCTGATCCTCGATGGAAAGCTGTATCGCGGCGCGACGCTCGCGGCGGGCGAGATCGGGCACATGAGCATCGACTACCGCGGCATCCGCGGGCCGTACGGGAATTTCGGCGGGCTCGAAGAATATGTCGGCAACGTCCAAATCGCGGAGCGCGCGATGAAGCTCTACGCGGAAGCCGGTTCGCAAAAAACGATGGAAGAATGCACGCCGCTCGCGCTCGGACAGGCGGCCCGCGCCGGCGATGCGGTCGCAAAAGAAATGTGGAATGCGCTCGGCGTGGAAATCGGCGCGGCGCTCGCGAGCGTCGTGTGGATCGTGAACCCGGACACGATCGTGATCGGCGGTGGCGTCGCAAATGCGGGCGATCTGCTTTTTGATCCGATCCGGCGCGAGATCATGGCGCGCACCATTCCCGTTTTCAACGGGCACCTGCGCATCCTGCCGGCCACGCTCGGCAACGAGGCGGGCATCATCGGCAACGCCGCGCTGGCGCTCGACGCGCTGCCTCATCTGTGATGGCCGCCGGGGGCCCGCTCACGGGGATTCGCGGCTGGCTCATCGACGCACCGAATTACGGCGGGCGGCTGCGCAATCGGAGCGATGGCGCGGTCATCATCGACGACGGAGAAATCGCGGAAGTCGGGGACTACGACACCCTTTGCAAAAAGCCGCGCGATCAACCCGTGCGCTGGCAGCACTCGAATCGCGTCGCCATTTTTCCCGGCCTCATCGACCTGCACACGCACGTGCCCCAGTATCCGTCCGTCGCGCGCGGCACGAGCGATCTGCTGCCGTGGCTGCGCCAGCACATTTTCCCGCTCGAGCGCGAATTCACCGGCCCGCGCGGCCGCCGCGAAGCCGCCGCCTTTTTCGCCGAGCTGGCCAAGCAAGGCACGACGACCGCGATGCTCTACACGGCGATTTACGAAGACTCGTGTGAGGCCGCCTTCGAGGCTGCGGCGAAGATCGGCCTGCGCGTCATCATGGGAAAAATGATGATGGACGTGGGCAGCTACGGCGCGCTCCAGCCAAGCAAAATCCTCTCTATCTCGCTGCACGAATCCGAGCGCCTCTGCCGTAAATGGCACGGCGCGGCGGACGGCCTCATCGAGTATGCGGTGAGCCCGCGTTTCGCCGTGAGTTGCAGCGAAAAGCTCATGCGCTCCGCCGCCGAACTCGCGGCCTCGACCGGCGCTTACATCCAGACGCACCTCGCCGAAAACATCGAGGAGATCGAGAAGGTGAAACATCAGTTCACCTGGGCGCAGGATTACACCGACGTGTACGACAAATGCGGCCTGCTCACCCCGCGCACCGTGGTCGGCCACTGCCTCCACCTTTCGCAACGCGAACGCGAAACCCTCGCCGCCCGCGGCGCAAATGTCGCGCATTGCCCGACCGCAAATCTCTTCCTCCGCAGCGGCATTCTCCCGCTCGACACCATGCGCAATGTCGGCCTGAAAATCGGCCTCGGCAGCGACGTCGCTGCCGGTCCCGAACTCAACATGTGGCGGGTGATGCGCGGCGCGATCGAATCCCAAAAAGCGCGCTCCTTTTACGAGCCAAACGTGCAAGTCCCCTCGCCCGCCGACGCGCTCTACCTCGCCACGCAAGGCGCCGCCGATGCGCTCGGAAAAGGCGACCTCCTCGGCAGCTTCGACATCGGCAAGGAAGCCGACCTCACCGTCATCGACTACGCCTCGCTGCTCCCCTACCGCAAGAGCGCCAAAGGCACCGACAACCTCACCGCCGAAGACGTGCTCAGCCTCTGCATTTATCGCGGCGGCCCCGAGGCAGTCGTCGAAACCTACGTGCGCGGCCAAAGCGTCTATCGCTCGCCGCAGCCCGAGCTTTTCTGAAAGTGAAAGCCCTGCCCGATCCGCCACGCCCGTCTCAGCACGATCCCATCGCCATCGCGCTCGCGGAGGACATCGGCTCGGGCGATCTCACGTCGCGATACTTTGTCGGCACGGAGAGGCGGAAGGCGCGGATTTTTGCGAAAGAGGAAGCGGTCGTCGCGGGCGCGGACACGGCGGCGGAAGTGTTCGGGCGCGTCGATCCGAAGACGCGCGCGAAAATCATCGCGCCCAGCGGCAATCGCGTGAAGAAGGGCGATACGGTGATCGAAATCGAAGGCGCGGTTTGCTCGATCCTCACGGCGGAGCGCGTCGCGCTGAATTTTCTCCAGCACCTTTCCGGCGTCGCGACGCTCACCGCGCAGTTCGTGAAAGCCGTGGGAAAACGCCAGGCGCGCATCCTCGATACGCGCAAGACGACGCCGGGATTGCGCGCGCTGGAAAAGGCAGCGGTGGTCGCGGGCGGCGGAGTGAATCATCGCTTCGGGCTCTACGACATGGTGATGGTGAAGGACAATCATCTGCTCGCTGCGGGGCGCGCGGAGGAGCTTCAGGACCAGATTTCGCGCTTTCGCAAAAAACATCCCGGCGTCCGCGTGGAGTTGGAAGCGGACACGCTGGAGCAAGTCGCCGCGTTTCTAAAACTCAGCGGCGTCGAGGTCATCCTCCTCGATAACATGACGCTCAAACAGATGACGACCGCCGTGCGGCTGGGAAAAGGCCGCGTGCAATTTGAAGCGAGTGGCGGCGTGACGCTGGAATCCGTCGGCGGCATCGCGGCGACGGGCGTGGATTTTATTTCCTCTGGTGCGCTCACGCACTCGGCGCGATCGATGGATTTCTCGCTGGAGTTGCTTCCGTGAAATCGCTGGATGCCGCGTTGCTACGCGCCCTGCGCGGCGCGGCGATCCACACGCCGCCTTCGGAACTCGCCGCACAAATCGGCTCCACCCGCGCCGGAGTCGCCGCGCTCGTGGATGAATTGCGCGAAGCTGGATTCGAGATTGATGAACGCCCCGGCCTCGGCTACCGCCTCGTCACGACGCCGGATCGCCTCCTCGCGGCGGACCTTTATTCGCGTCTGGGAAATTGCGCGCTGGTCCGCGAGATCGTGGTCTTCGAAGAAACCGACTCGACGAACGAGCAAGCCACGAAACTCGGCAAAAGCGGTGCCGCGAGCGGCCTCGCGATCTTCGCCGAAAAACAAAACGCCGGACGCGGACGATTTGGCCGGCGCTGGGAATCGGCGTCGCATCTCGGGCTGTGGTTTTCGCTGCTGCTGCGTCCCGCGTTTCCGCAGGAAAACTGGCCGCGCCTCACGACTTGGGTGGCCGTGTCCCTCGCGGCGGCGATCGAGCATGCGACCGGCGTCCG
>JANLQB010000609.1:0-6788 GCA_031367565.1 Verrucomicrobiota bacterium | reverse complement strand
ACGATACGAGATCGGCGCTGAATTCCACGCTGAAGCTCAAGCCCGCCGCTGCGTAATCTTTTCGACGCCCAAAAAGCGCGCGAAAGTCCACGGATGTCGGCGTGTTGGTGACGACCGTAATCGGTGCTCCGGGGGTGATCGTTCCTGAATTCACAGTGACGGTGCCCGCGGAGTTTGAGTTCGGATTCATCCCAAACGCGAACTCGGCGAGATTCACGAAAGCGTCGCCGTCGGGATTTGCCGTGTCCGCAGCCTGACCGCTGTTGGAAATTGTGCTGAAATACTGTTGCCGCCACGCTTGGACGATGCTCGGCACGGCGCTTACGAAAGCGGAGGGGGCATCTGGGTTGGCCGCGTATTCTAGCGTCAGGACGGTTGCCAGGGAGGCATCTTTCGTGACGGTGCTGCCCGCGCCGTGGCTGACGTGGGTGACGCTCAAGGCATTCACGCTCAAGGCCGACGCTTCAGCCGTCATTTGCGTAACCACGAAAAAATTGCGAGTCGATGCCGGAGTGATTTGGGTATCGGCGGCGTTTCCGGGAGTGAGCGTGGTGGTGAGGCGACCGGCCACAAGTTGAAGATCATCCACGGTGGCGATGAGCGCGTCCGCACCGGGTTCGAAAGCGCCGGATTCGTTGGAATCGACAAAGATTTGCAAGCTCTCGATCAGCGCGTTCGCTTCGGCGCTACTCATGGCGACTCCCGCGCTTTTTTCCAAAAGAAGGGTGAGCGAAAAAAGCTGGGCATTATTGTCGCCCGCGATTCCCCGGTTGCTCATCGCGATCCGCAAGACGTCATCCTTCGCTCCATTCATGATCGTGGCCGGAGCAGTGTCCGAGGACGACAGGGCGACCTGGCCACCTTGATTTAAGTGAATAGCGATCGTGCCGAGGTTTTGGGAGCCGGATACGACATCCATTTTCCCGTCTCGATTGAAGTCCAGCGCGCCGACCGTAAAAGCGCCCATTGCCGTCGCGGAAATCAATTTTTGATTTACCTCCGGGCTGCTCGAATTCCAACCGAACCCGCCAGACCCGATATTCTGGTACCACGCGATCTTGTTGTCGAAAAGGGACGCGGAAAGAACGTCCAGCTTAGAGTCGCCATTCAAGTCGGCAACGGCAATGCCATTCACGGCATCGGCAAGGCCCGTCACTTCGATTCCTGCCGCAAAATAAGGAGCCGTCGCACCAATATCGTGGGTCGAATTTCTAAACCAGGTGACGCTGTCGTCGAACGGCGCGAAACAGGCGATGTCGGGATAGCCATCTCCATCGAAATCGCCAATCGCGGACCCCGCCGCACGCAATTGATTGTTTGAGATTACGAAACGGTCGAATTGCGGAACCGAATTCACTAGCGGCTTGCCCTTAAACCAAGCCAGTGTGTTGTCATTTTCAGAAGTAACGATGAGGTCGAGAATGCCGTTTCCGTCGAGGTCCGCCGTGGCGATCGAAGTCGGCGAGGCGCCTTGGTTTGAGATGACGTTTTGGTTTGCGTAAGGAGCACCCGGATTCCACCCGAAATTGCCGCCGCCTAGATTCTTATACCAAACGATCTTGCTCACGTATTGGCCTTGTGGATTGGCGGGGTTTGGGCCGAACGAAGTCGCGAGGATATCGGGTTGTCCTTGGCCGTCGATGTTGGCAATCGTGACGGAGAGGGTTGATTCGTCTGAATTTGCGATCGCCGATACGGTTCTAACGTTTCCGCCGGGATTGCCCGCTTGGTAGTTAAACAAACCGGCGGAGAGCGAGCCCCCGACATTTTTGAACCACACGATTTTGTTATCCAGGCCAGTGGACGCGGCGATGTCCAATTTTCCGTCGGCGTCGATGTCTCCGGCAAAAATACATGTCGGTACGCCTTGCCCAGTCGAAATAGTGAGTGCGGAGCTAAAGGTTCCGTCGCCATTATTCCGATACCACAGGATCTTGCTTGGGAGTTGCGACGCGGCGACAACGTCTTTCAACCCATCGCCGTCCAAATCGGCAAGGATCATGGAAAAAACGTACGGCTGCAAGCCAATCGAGGTTGCTTGTGGGAAGAGGGTGCTCGGGTGAATCGGCGCGGCATTGACCTTGGAAAAGAGCAACGAAGTCGCCAAGACGCCTCCCAATAGATTCAGCGCAAAACGAACCGCGTCACGAAGCTGACGCACACGCAAATGCGCCTCGGAATCCGCGTTAGATGAGAGGAAATTGCTCATGTGTAAATTTGGTGCCGATCTCGCTTACACCAAGACGTCCCCGACACACCGGGAGTTATCGCGAGGAGGATGCTGGTAAAACACCGTGAAACATTCACCGCGCGGTTAAGCAAATAAAACACCGGCGGAAACTGCATCACTTTCGGAAACCATAAAACGGCAGTTCATCTGATGAAGCGTAAAAATCGGGCGGCCTAATTAGCCTGTGTAAACTATCGTCAAAAGCCAAGCGACAGAACTTGGATTACTAAATCAATGCGTTAAACGCCCGATCACTTCCAACCTCAAGCGGCCTTTCAGAATCGAATCCGCTACCCGTCTGACTACGGCGGGCTGGTCGGGCAAGGGCCATTCAACGCCCCTTTTGATGTATATCGGGGCTTTAAATAAAATGGCACTTGGATCGTCTTGTTACGGTAGCAAAGATACACGAGATCATCGCCACTGACGGCTACTGACGATACGATGAGCGAGCCACATCCGACGATCACTGCAAGGGACATGATTAGAAATGCTTTTGATTGACGCATGGTATTTGGAGGTCCTCCGGTTGTTGCGGTCTTTTGTGCAATGAAACGCTCCGCAAAGTAGTTTATTTTCACCAACGAGGGTGCGGATACCAGAAGGCGCGTTGGTTGTCGATGGATATTTTCAGCGATGGGCGAAGTTGTTGAAAATCGGGTCTCACCTTGGCTGGAATGGTTGTTTCGAGAGACAACCAAGCCTTTGCGGCAGCCTGTCGAGGTCGATTTTCCGTGTCTTGGCTCGACCGGCATCCCACTGCGATGCCACAAACCCATTTGAATTACGAATGAGCCTCTCCACGCCTCCACAAATCATCGCCAAAGACCTGCGCCGATCGTTCAAGCTCGGCAGCAGGACGATCGAAGTGCTGTGCGGAATCAGCGTGGAGATTCACGCGGGGCAATCCGTTTTCCTCTGCGGGGCGTCGGGAGCGGGGAAGACGACGCTGCTTTACACGCTCGCGGGCTTGGAGCGACCGGAGGCGGGCGAGGTGATTTTTGAAGGGCGCAAGCTCTACGACGGAGCAGAGTCGAAGCAGGCGCGCATTCGCAATGAGCGCGTCGGCTTCGTGTTCCAGGGCTATTTTCTCCTGCCGGAACTCACCGCTCTGGAAAACGTGATCCTGCCTTCCATGATCGGTGGAAAGCCAAATCGCGAGGCGGCGGAGCTGGCCTTGAAAAGCGTGGGCCTTGGCGAGCGGTTGCAGCATTTGCCGCCGGAAATGTCCGGCGGGGAGCAGCAGCGCGTCGCCATTGCGCGGGCGATCATGAATAATCCCAGCGTCATTTTCGCCGATGAGCCGACGGGAAACCTCGATCGCAAAACGGGCGAGGGGATCGTCGAATTACTCCTCGGTCTCGTGCGTGATCGCGGGATGACGCTCGTCGTGGTGACGCACGATGCGGCGCTGGCGCAGCGCGGCGATCGGCGGCTGGAGATTCAAGACGGTTGTTTGGTCGCTTGATTTGCGGCCCGGGCGCTGACACCTTCCGCGCTTCGCATGGAACTCAAAATTTATCTCGACGGCGAAATCGTCCCCGAATCACAAGCAAAGATCTCCGTCTTCGATCACGGCCTGCTTTATGGCGACGGCATCTTCGAAGGTATCCGCTTTTACAACGGCCGCGTCTTCCGCCTAGAGCAACACATCCGCCGCCTTTACGACTCCGCGAAGGCGATTTTGCTGAAGATCAAACTCACTCCCGAGGAAATGACGCGCGCCGTTTGCGACACGGTGAAAGCAAACGGTCTCCGCGATGGCTACATCCGCCTCGTCATCACGCGTGGCGTCGGCCCGATGGGGCTCAACCCTTACAAATGCCCGAATTCGTCCGTCTTCATCATCGCGGCGACTATTTCACTCTACCCGGAAGAGGCCTATCGCAATGGTCTCACCATGGCCACCGTCGCCACCCGCCGCCCTTCGCACGACATCCTCAGCCCCCAGGTAAAGTCGCTCAACTACCTCAATAACGTGATGGCCAAAGTCGAAGCCATCCAAGCCGGCGCTGAAGAAGGCCTCATGCTCAACGACGTCGGCCTCGTCGCCGAATGCACCGGGGATAACCTCTTCATCGTCCGCGACGGCGCGATCTCCACCCCACCGCTCACCGCCGGCGCCCTCGATGGCATCACGCGCGGCGTCGTCTTCGACATCGCCGCGGGACTCGGCATCCCGTGCCGCGAGCGCGATCTTTCCCGGCACGACATCTACACCGCCGACGAATGCTTCCTCACCGGCAGCGCCGCCGAAGTCATCGCCGCCGTGCAGCTCGACCAGCGCCCCATCGGCACCGGAAAACCCGGCGAGATTACCAACCGCGTCATCGCGAAATTCCGGGAGTTGACGCAGACCACAGGGACGCCGATTTAAGAAGCCGAAGGTCGAGGGCCGAAGGCTTTCGGATTCTTCCTTCGCCGGTAAAACCTCCATGACCTTCGACTTTCGACCCTCGACCCTCGACCTCCTTCCCCGATGATCTGCGACGTCTGCAAAACCAACCAGGCCACCGTCTTTCTCACCCAGATCGTTGAGGGGAAAATGCAAAAGGTGAACCTCTGCGAGTCTTGCTCCAAAGACAAAGGTGTCACCGACCCCACCGGCTTCGCCCTCGCCGATCTCCTCCTCGGCCTCGGCGCCGCCCAGGAAATGGAACGCGGCAGCAGCGCGGGAAAATGCCCGGTCTGCGGTTTCGGCCAGGCCGACTTTAAGAAGACCGGCCGGCTCGGCTGCGCCACTTGTTACGAGACATTTGCCGAGGGCCTCGGCCCCCTTTTGAAAGGCATGCACAAAGGCACGGCGCACGTCGGAAAAGTCCCCGGTCGCCTCGCACTCTTCATGGAGCGCGAATCCCGCCTCCAAGACCTCCAGCGCGATCTCAAGGCCGCCGTTTCCGAGGAAAACTACGAATCCGCCGCCAAGATTCGCGACCAGATCCGCGACAGCAAACCACAGGACTAACCCACGCCCATGGCGATCCACAACATCCTCACCAACTCCGGCGAATGGCTCCGCGGCGACGGCCCGCATCATCAAGTCGTCGTCAGCAGCCGCGTCCGCCTCGCCCGCAATCTCCGCAGCTTTGCCTTCCCCGGCTGGGCCAAAAAGACCGAGCGCCTCCAGATCCTCGACGCCATCAAGCCCCAAGTCGAAGCTCTCCCCGAGATGTCCGACGCCCACTCCGTCTATTCGCAAGACCTCACAGCCCTCGAAAAACAAGTCCTCGTCGAGCGCCATCTCATCTCCCGCGAGCACGCCGCCAAAGGCGTCGGCTCCGCCGTCGTCATGAATCGCAAGCAGACGCTCTCGATCATGATCAACGAAGAGGACCACCTCCGCATGCAGGCCATCCGCAGCGGCCTCCAGCTCAAAACCGTTTTCAAGATGATCGACAAAGTCGATTCCGCGCTCGAAGCCCAGCTCGAATTCGCCTTCGACCGCAAGCTCGGCTACCTCACCGCCTGTCCCACCAACGTCGGCACCGGCATGCGCGCCTCCGCCATGGTCCACCTCCCCGCCCTCGTCGTCTCCGAGCAGATCAACCAAGTCATCCAAGCCGTCAATAAAATCGGCCTCGCCGTCCGCGGCCTCTACGGCGAAGGCACCGAGGCCATGGGAAACTTCTTCCAAGTCTCCAACCAGACCACCCTCGGCGAAAAAGAAGACGAGATCATCGCCAGGCTCCAAAAAGTCATCGAGCAAATCATCGAGCACGAACAAAACGCCCGCGCCTCCCTCCTCCAAAAGCAAGCCACCAAACTCCTCGACCACGTCGGACGCGGCTACGGCATCCTCCGCCACGCGCATTCCATGACCTCCAAGGAAGCGCTCAATCTCCTCTCCTTCATGAAGCTCGGCATCGACCTCAGCTTCTTCCCCGAAGACTGCCGCATCCCCATCGACGAGCTCTTCATGGAAACCCAGCCCGCCCACCTCCAAAAAGGCTCCCAACAAAAGCTCGCCGCCGACGAACGCGACACCCTCCGCGCCGAAATCATCCGCGCCAAACTAGCCGCCTTCCCCCCTCCCGTCGTCGGCAGCGGACCCCAGCCCGGCAGCCCGGGCGAATCGCAGACTTAAGCCCCCGTCGGCCTCCCGGAGCCCGCGGCAAATCGGGCGAAAAGCCATGCCACCGTCGCCATGCCCGACGGGATTTTTTTAAAGACATCCCCGAAGCGGGATCAATGCCGGAGCCTCCCCGGTGAAAATCGCGCCGCCGGGATGCCCCGCGGGATTTCCCCGGCGGCCATCCCGTCACCGCCATCGGCATGGTGGATTCCCCGCCTTCGATCCCCGCGCAGCGGACAAACCAAACCACCCCCGCCAGCCAAGCCCCGCCGCCTCCCTGCCCCCAAACACCCTTCCCGCACGTCTTCCGCTCCTCCTGGCATGTCCGCAGGCGTTGGTTTCGTGTAAAACAACCCTGTCATTTGTCTGCGGGCGCTGGCTCAGTGTGAACACAACCCTGTCATTTGTCCGCGGGCGTTGGCTCAGTGTGAACACAACCCTGTCATGCTGAGCGAAGCGAAGCACCTCTCGCTATTTTCTTCTTCT
>JANLQB010000601.1:0-7948 GCA_031367565.1 Verrucomicrobiota bacterium | reverse complement strand
GCATTCACCATGGCTGGGTTTCTTTTCAACGGCGGCGTCGCGGGATTCGCCATCCTGCGCGCGCAGAAGTTCGCGGATTTCCAAAGCGAACTTGCCTGGAAAAGCCTGCCGCTCGCGCTCTTGGTCACGCAGCGCGGATTGCTCTTCGCGCTGCCCGCCGGGCTGCTCTTGCTGTGCAGTTGGCGCGCGCGTTTTTTCGAGCGCGATGATGCCGCGTGGCGTCTCCCGCGCTGGGGCGAAGTGCTGCTCTACGCGAGCCTGCCCGTGTTCCATTTCCACACCTTCCTTTTCCTCTCGATCGTCCTCGCCGTGTGGTTCCTCGCGATCCCGGAAGCGCGGCGCTCTCTCGCCATCACGGTCGGTGCCGCGTTCATTCCGGCGACGGCGCTCGTGCTGCTCGTCACCGGATTTTTCAAAGGCGCATCCATCCTCGGCTGGAAAGCTGGCTGGATGTGGGATGACCCGGCGTGGGTCGGGCAATGCGCGACCTTCGCCCCATCGTCCCCGCGCCTCGCCGCCGCGCTGCTTTTCTGGCCGGTGAATTTCGGTGTACTGCCTCTCTTCGTCTTCGCCCTCGTCTTCAAGCTCTCTCGCGCCAAACCGCATCGCGCTTCAAGCACCCTGCTTTACACCGCGCTCGGAATTTTCCTTCTCTGCTGCTTCGTGAAGTTCGCGCCGTGGGAATGGGACAACACGAAACTGATGCTCTGGTCGTATCTCGTCGTTTTGCCGTTTCTCTGGCGGGAGTTGATTGGCCGCTGGCCGTGGAGGCTGCGCGCACCCGCCTGCGTGCTGCTTTTTTTCTCCGGCTTCGTCTCGCTCATCGGCGGCTTGGATGACACGCACACCGGCCACGAAATCGCCCGCCGCTCGCAACTCACCGGCGTCGCCAGCGCGATCCGCGGCATTCCGATCAGCGAGCGTTTCATCGGCTGGCCGACTTATAATCACCCGCTGCTACTCCTCGGGCGGGAGATGGCGCTCGGCTACACCGGCCACGCGTGGAGCCACGGGCTCGACTGGAAACCCACGGCAGAAAAAGTCGAATCGGTCCTGCACGGTGATCCTGACTGGCAGAGACTTTGCGGGGAATTGGGGGTGCGTTATCTCATCTGGGGCGCGGAGGAGTCGGAGAATATCCCCGACTCGCCGCAGCCTTGGAAGACCCGCGCAAGTCTCGTCGCGCACGGAGAGTGGGGCACGCTTTACGACATCACCGAACCGCCAGCCGCAGGCATTCCTCAATCACCGCGCCATGCGCCTGCACCCGCTGCTCCAGCGCAAATTCGCTCGGAGACTCCACCGTGAGCGCGCGGCGCGCGTGGGATTCGTGGAGCCAGATCGCCTCGGGATAACCCATCTTCAAAAACACCGCGCGCTGAAAACGGCGACGGATCAGGCCCGCCGTGGAAGTGCGCCCGTCGATTCGCACACGGCGGTCGATCGGGATAAAACGCGCCGCCTTTTCCAGCAAATGCTCGCCCCAAAATGGCGTGTCGCGTTTCACCTCGTACACGTAATAACCCTCGGCGTCGTAGTCCTCGTGCAGCATGAGCGCGAGCGCGAACTGGCGCTGCGCGACCACGCGTTTCATCGCGGCGATGACGGGGTGATCGTCGATGTGAAAAAGCCGGTTGAGGTCGGCACCACCCCCATCGGTCCGCGTGTTATTGATGAGCCCGAACGGATTCAGCGCCGGGAAAATCAGGAGCGGCAGCGTCGCGAGACGGTCCACATTTTTCTCCGCCCACCCGATGAGCGCCTCACTGCTGGCGGGCTCATCGCCGTGGATCGCCGCCGAGAGGTAGATGCCGCCCGTGTCCGCGAGCGCGGGCGTGCGCAGGTAGTAAAGCGTGTGCCCATCGGCTCGCGCGAGCGGGCGCAGCGGGAGGCCGGCGCGGCTCGCGACTTTGCGCCAGCGCGCGATGAGATGGCGGTAATCGTGCGAGCCCGGCATCGCGGGCTACAGCTCCTTTAGCAGCCGCTCGTGGATGTTTCCGAAGCCGCCGTTGCTCAGGATCACGATCACATCCGGCGCGGTCACGAGCGGGCGCAGGCGCGCGATAATCGCGTCCACATCCGGCTCGTAAAAAGCGGGGCGACCCGTGCCGGCGATGTCGGCGACGACTTGCTCGGGATCGAGCCGCTGATCGGGCGGGAGCTGGTCCATGCGGGCGACTTGGGCCATCACCACGCCGTCGGCTTCGGCGAGCGCAGCGGGGAGTTCGTGTTGGAAAATGGCGCGTCGCGTGGTGTTCGAGCGCGGCTCGAAGACGGCCCAGAGACGGCGACCGGGATATTGCGCGCGCAGGCCGCGCAAGGTTTGCGCGATGGCCGTGGGATGATGGCCGAAGTCGTCGATCACTTTGATCCCGCGCACTTCGCCTCGGATTTCCTGCCGGCGTTTTACGCCTGCAAACGCCGCCACGGCCTTCACAATTTCATCCAGCTTCACGCCGTAGAAATGCGCCGCGCTGATCGCCATCGCGGCGTTGCGCACGTTGTATTCGCCCGCCATCGGGAGCACGAAACGGGTATCGAGGAGCGTGAACTCGGAGCCAGTTTCGGTGTAACGCACGTCGCGGATGTGGCGCGCGGCGTTTTCAGAAAAGCCGACTTCCACGAGTTCCGCCCGGCAGTTCGCGGCGACCTCCACGCAGTTCGCGTCGTCGGCGTTGATGAGGATCATGCCGTTTTCCGGCACGACATTGAGCAGGCGGCGGAAGCTGAGTTTGATCTCGTCGATCGACGAATAAATGTCCGCGTGGTCGAACTCGATGTTGTTGATGACGACCAGTTCCGGGAGGTAGTGGAGAAACTTCGACCGCTTGTCGAAAAACGCCGTGTCGTACTCGTCGCCTTCGAGCACGACGTGCCGCGCATCATTGAGCACGCAGCCCTGCCCGAGATTCTTCGCGATGCCGCCGATCATGTAGGCCGGATCGAGGCCCGCGCTTTTTAAGATCCACGCGAGCAGCGAAGTCGTGGTCGTTTTGCCGTGCGTGCCGGTGACGACGAGGTTGTGCCGTCCGCGCAGGAAGAACTGCTTCAGCGTCTCGGGCAGCGAGAGGTAGTAGAGCTTGCGATTGAGCACCGCTTCGACTTCCGGGTTGCCGCGCGAGATGGCATTCCCGACGACGATGAGGTCAGCGGAGGCGGGGATGTTTTCGGCGCGGTAGCCTTCGCTGAGCGTGATGCCTTTGCTTTCGAGGAAGGTGGACATCGGCGGATATACGCCGGCGTCTGAGCCAGTGATGGTGAAGCCTTTCGCGCGCATGGCCGCAGCGACCGCACCCATCGCGGTGCCGCAGATTCCGATGAAGTGGATATGGCGAATTGGCTCGTTCATGGCGTGGAAAAGGGCGCGAAGCTATCGGCGCGACTTCCACCGCGCAAGCGGCGACACCGCACTCCAAAACTACTCGCCGACGCGCCAGAGCGTGCTGTCGGTGCGGAGGAAAACTTTCGTTCCGCAGAGCGCAGGGGTGCCGAGGATGAGTTCCTTGGTTTCCTCTTTGAGCGGGAGTTGGAGATCGGCCATCACGACGCCTTCGGGTTTGGAGAGATCGACGATTTGCAGGAGACCTTTCTCGTTCACCAAAGCGAGACGCTGACCCGCGCCCACGGGCGATCCGCTAAAGGGGCCGGTGACGCGCAGCTTCCATCGATTGTCGCCAGTTTTGGCGTCGGCGGTCGTGATGACGCCCGCGCTGTTCACGCTGAAAAGGAGGCCGTCGAGGATGAGCGGGCTGATGGTGCTGGGGTTGATTTGTTTCGAGCGCCAGAGCTGCGTGGGCGCGGCCCCGGTCGCGCTCGGGATGAAGGCGGTGATGCCAGCCGACGGGGCGAAGATGGTGCCGTCGGCGACGACGCTGGAGCTGATCGTGGAGGCGCTTTCCGCGTATTCCCAAAGGCGGCTGCCGCTCGTGGGATCGACGGCGAGGATGCCTTTGTCGGATTGGAGCAGAACGACGGGCGGGGATTTTGCGTTGGGGCGATAGGCGACGGGACTCGTCCAGTTGGCCATTTTTGGACGATCGAGTTTCCAGATGTTACGGCCCGTTTTTGCATCGATGCCGAGGGTGTAGCTTTCGCTGTCGTTTTCGATCATCACGACCACGGTGTCACCGAGGATGATGGGCGAGGAGGCCATGCCGAGGCTGTTGCTGGCGTTTGGGTAATCGGCGGTGAGGCCGCGCAGCCAGAGCAGGTTTCCGTCGAGATCGAAGGCCGCGAGGTCGTTGCAACTCCAGAGCGCGAAGACGCGTTTGCCGTCGCTGCAAGGCGTGCAGGCGGCGACGGAGCTTTTTGAGAAAGTCATGGTGCGGCCTGTGGACTGGAGCTGGCGTTCCCAGATTTTGTCGCCGCTCCCAGCGTTGAAACAGAGGACGTGGAGGCGCTGCTGTTTGGGACCGCTGGAGGCGGTGATGAAGACCTTTTCGCCCATCACGATCGGGCTGGCGAGGCCGCGTCCGGGGAGCGGTGCGGACCAGTCGATTTTTGGCTTCGCGGGGATCGTGGCGTCGGCGGCGATGCCCGAACTGTCGGGGCCGCGGAATTGCGGCCAGTCGCTGGCGAGGCTGGCGAGGCTGAGCGTGAAAAGGACGAGGAGTGGGAGTTTCATCGGGCGTTATTTTGCGGCGGAGAGGATCGCGGTGCCGGTGCTGTCGCAGACGCGGAGCTGGAATTCCCATTCGACGGTCCACTGCTCCTTTTGCTCGTCCTGACAGCATTTTACGAGGATCACGTTCGGGCCTTGGTTCAGGTGGCACTTGAGTTTGTATTGATCCATTTCCTGCCCGCGATGGTACTCGTCGCGCGCAAAAAGCAGCTTGCCGTTGATCCACACTTTCCACGCGTTTTTGGTACCGAGCCGCAGTTCGGCGTCGCGGTCCGTGGCGGAGTCGAAGGTGGTCGCGGCGTAAGCGACCGTTTCTTTTTGCAGGCCGAGCGGTTTGTTGAAATCGAGCTTCCCATGCTCGTCCTTGCTGTCGAACGGCTGCCATTTCACCTGCGCGCCTTTGCCCTCGTAGGCGGCGTCGAGCTTCACTTCCTTTTCTGGCGGAAAGACCGCGTCGAATCCCTTACGACCGGTGTTGTCGAAAGGGCCGATGATGTCCCACTTCATCAGAAATCCGAAGTGGCGCGGGAGATCGACGGAGACATCCAGTTTCTTGAGTTCGCCGGCGAGGAAGGCGGTTTGATCTTCGTCGCGGACGGCGGCGAGGGCTTCGAGATAAGCGGCTTTCAATTCGTCGCCGGTTTTGTTTTTTGCGGAATCAATGAGCCGCTGGACCGCGCCGCGACGGAGCGCCTGCACGGGATCTTGCACCAGCGTCGTTTCGACTTCGTCGGCTTTCGCCGCGTCGGCGCGTTTCAAAAGATCGAATGCCATCATGCGGCCAGCGGGTGCGTGCTTCGTGTCCGCGATGAAGGAGGTGAGGGCCGCGAGCGGAAGCGGCTGCCCGGATTTTGTGGCGTTCTCGACGATGACATCCCCGGCGAGACGCAGCCAATTGTCAGCGACTTCGCTCCCTTTCCCTGCCGACGCGAGCAACGAGGCAATCGCGGACGGACCCGCCTTCACGACGTCCCGCCACGCCGCGCTCGCGGCTTCATTTCCCCGACCTTCGCGCTCGATCGAGACGAGCGATTGCAATGAATCGTCCAGCGTGGCGTGGAGCGGGGCGAGCGCGGCGAGGAAGAGGAGTGCGGCGGGAATTTTCATGGCGTTCATGGCGCGCGAGTGAAGCGGAACTGCGCGGCGGGGTCACGCGCGTTCTCGTCCGGTTGCGCAAACTATTCCCGGTGCTACTTTCGCGCCACTCCCCCATGAGAAATCCAGACCGCGAGCCGCCATCCTCCACGTCGAATCACGCACAATCCATCTCGCTGGACTACGGGACCGACGAGGCGAGTGGGAGCGTGAATTTCAGCGAATCCGAGCGCGGATTCAGTCTGCGGTCGCGCTGGCAGTTTAGCGTGGGGACGGAGCTGGCGCTGGATTGCGCGTGGTGCGACGTGCGGCTCGGCGCGCGGCGCGTGTCGGTCGCGGGGATCGTCGTCTGCTGCGAAAGCTGCGCGGAAGCGGGCTACGAGACGACCGTTCTCCTGCTGGACCTGCCCGATGAGGCGAAGGTGGGCGTGCGCGAATTTTCCCACCGGGCCGACGCCTAAAAACTCATTGGCGAAAAAAAGAACCACGGATGATCACGTCATCCGTGATCATCCGTGGCTGAAAAACTCCGGCACCTTGCGCCGGGTCTGCCTGCGAAAATCTACTTCACCGCTGCGAGCGAGCGGGCGAGGCGGCTCTTCAGCCGGTTCGCGGCATTCTTGTGAATGCGTCCGGTCTTCGCGGCCTTGTCTGCGTTCGAGACGAAAGTCTTCGAGAGCGTCAACGCTTCGTCCTTCTTGCCAGCCTTGACGGAAGCTCGCACGTCCTTGAGCGAGCTTTTCACTGCGGAAAGGGCGCGGCGGTTGGTGAGGGTGCGGCGTCCGGTCTGGCGGGCGCGTTTCTTTGCGGATTTCGTATTGGCCATGTGATTGGTTGGATTTGGGATTTGAGAGTTGGATTTCGCCGAAAATGGTACCAGGGGGGAGAATTGAACTCCCGACCAAGGGCTTATGAGTCCCCTGCTCTACCTCTGAGCTACCCTGGCTAAAGGGGCGCGAACGTAGCAAAGCATCTCAGGTGTTCAAGTAGAGAAATCGCCCGGTCGTCGATACCCGGTTGCGGTGGCGGGCTCCCTCGTCGAACCAGACCTGGAAAACGGGCAAGGCACCTCCTGCCGACGGCGTTCCCACCAGTCTCCGCACCTCGCGCGCCCGTAGCGGATTATCCCCGCCGCCGACGCAGGCCGAGCAGCGGCACGCCGACGAGCAGCAGGCCGAAGATGCCGGGCTCCGGGACTGGCGCGGCGGTGAAATCAAGGAACACATCGTTACCGATTTCCTCCCACGCGAAGGTGCCATCGGAGAGCGTTGCGCCGAGGGAATCGGTCGATAGAGCGATGGTGTCGAAGATCGACAGGGAGGCCAGCGACGGGAGGTTCGCGTCGCTGTAGGCAAGCCAGCGATGGTTGCCGTCCCAGAACGCATCGGTCCAGTCCACTGCCGAGCCTGCGCCGTTGAAGATGAGATTCGAGGTCACGCCGGTGCCGATTGTGAGGACTCCCACGCCGATCATGTTCACTGCGTCGAAGTCCGTGCCCCGGAGGCCGGTGGTGTCGGTGGATTTATTCGCGGCGAGTTCCCAGTTCAGCATTGAGCCGGTGGAATAGGCGAGGTTGCCGTTGAAGGTTTGCAGGCCGGGGCTGTTGCCGGGGGCGTGGGTGCCAAGGATGGTAGTGTTGCCGTCGATCTGGCCGATGCCCTGGAGCGTCCGGCCGAGGCCGAGGGTGAGGCCACCGGTCTTGGTCGTCACGTCCAGATGCGTGCCGGTGGAACCCGCGTCGCCGACGATGAGGTTCGCGCAGTTGGCGAGGCTGCCGCTGCCGCTGAGCTTCAAGATCCCGGCATGGACGGCGGTGTCGCCGCTGTGCAGGTTCGCGCCGGAGAGGGTGAGAATGCCGGCACCGGTCTTGGTCAGCGCGCCGGTCGTGGCAATGGAGGCGCCGTTCACAGCGAGGGTATTGGTGGTGATGTCGAAGGTCGCGGTCTTGCCGGCATTGATCGTGAAGTTGCGATCCGTGCTCGCCGTCGCCCCGGTGTATTGCAGCGCGCCGCCATCGAAGACGAGGTTCTCCGCCGCGTCGGAGGCTGCACCGAGATTCCCGCTGCTACCGCCGTTGTTGATGCTGTTCACTCTGAGGGTGCCGGCGCTCATCGTAGTCTTGCCTGTATAGCTATTCGCACCGGAGAGCGTCCATGTTCCGGTTCCGGACTTGGTGAGAGTCAGGTTTCCGATCCTATTGCTGATGGTTCCACTGAGGACGCCGTCGCCTGC
>JANLQB010000536.1:0-5357 GCA_031367565.1 Verrucomicrobiota bacterium | reverse complement strand
GCTTTCTTCCATGGCCGCACCAGCCGTGGAGTAGCCGTAGGAGTTGCCGAAGGGATCTTTGATAAACTTGATTTCTCCCGTGGATGTTTTCTGGACCTGGCTCGGATTGAATTCGCAATACCGCTTTTCTTCACCCTTCTTGCCGATCGCTTTTTCATCACCGCTCAGCGTCTTGTAGAGAAACAAGGAGGCTTTTTGGTATTTGAGGGAGGTGGGATCGCCGTCGATACGGGGATCGAGCACATCGGTGTCGGAGTTCTGGCCTTTGCGATCGCGCGGGTAGCCGCCTTCATCCCCTTTGTAGGCCTCGGATGCCGTGGCCATCGTGCGGATTTCGCCTTCGGCCCGCGTCGTCGCCGCTTTTCTTTGGGCAAAGGCCTGGATGGAGACGACGAGCGAAGCGAGGATGGCGATGACGGCCATGACCGTCAGCATCTCGACGAGGGTGAAGGCGCGTTTGGAGGAAGTGTGGATTTTCATAAGGGCAGAAACTAAACGGGCAATGTTACCGTCAGGTTACTATCCACTGGGGTTATTCATGTTCTGAATGATGCTGATCAGAGGCATGAAGAGCGCGATCACGATGGTGCCGACGATGAGCGCGAGGAAGACGATCATGATCGGCTCGAGCAGCGACGTGATACCTTCCACGGCGTTGTCCACTTCGTCGTCATAGACCTCCGCGATTTTCAGCAGCATCTCCGGGAGCTGTCCGGTTTCCTCACCGACATCCACCATCGAGATCACCATCGGGGGAAATACGCCGCTCGCTTCGAGAGGCGCGACGATCGACTCACCTTCTTTCACCGCGTCGTGGACTTTCGTCACCGCATCCGCCACGACCGCATTGCCCGCCGTGTCGCGCGTGATGTTCAGCGCCTGCAAGATCGGGACGCCGCTGGTGACGAGCGTGCCGAGGGTGCGGCTGAAGCGGGAGATGGAATTTTTCCGTTGGAGGTCGCCGAAGAGCGGCATTTTCAAAACGAGCCGGTCGAGGAGCACGCGACCGCGCTCGGAGCGGGCGATCAACTTATACGTCACGACGATGAGGATCGCGCCGCCGATCAGCCAGATCCAGTTGCCCTTCACGACATTGCTCGCATTGATGACCCACTGCGTGAGCGCCGGGAGCGGTTTGCCACCGAGCATGTCCTTAAAGATTTGCTCGAATTTCGGCACGATGAACGCCAGCAGGAACATCATGATCGCCATCGCGATGATGAGCACGATGACGGGATAGGCCATCGCGGCGATGACTTTGTTTTTGATCTTCTGCGCCTTTTCCTGGAATTCCGCGAGCCGGTTCAAGACGAGCTCGAGCACACCGCCGAGTTCGCCCGCTTTCACCATGTTGATATAGAGTTTGTTAAAAATGCGCGGGTGCTGCGCCATCGACTCGGAGAAAGTCGAGCCGCCTTGCACGGCATCGGCGAGCGCGTTGATCGTGTTTTTCAGCACGAGATCCTTCTCTTGCTTCGCGAGCACGGTAAGGCCGCGGAGCAGTGGCAGACCTGCATCGATCAGCGTCGCGAGCTGCCGCGTGAAAATCATGAGCGTTTTGCTCTTCACCGTCTTCTTCGTGAAAAGCGTAATGCCCTTTTTCGCTTTTGGCGCTGAAGCCGCCTTCATCGCCTTCTGCACTTTTCTATTCTGCTTCGATGCGGGAGCGCCCTTGCCCTCCTCCACGACGCTGGTGGGGAAAAAGCCCGACTGCCGCAATTGGCCGACGGCGTCGTTGGGGTTGCCTGCTTCAATCACGCCGCGGGATTCCTGGCCGCGTGCGTCGAGGGCGATGTATTCGTATTTTGCCATGGTGTGCTGAGGGTTTGGCTCGGAAAGAGGGTGAGAAACGATGGGCGCGACCCAGCAGATTGTCACTAACATTTCCAAATTTCCTCTTTGGGAAAGCGTCCAGATACGGAATTTCTTCAGACGGAGGATGCTGAGCCTCCGCAGTATGCGTGCGGCGTGGGGCCTCCTGGATTATCCACTTCCAACACTCCCATTTTTTCACCGGTGCAGCGCAATCACCGCCGCTCCGCTTTTCCTCGTCTGGCCTTTCTCTTTAGTGTGCCTTCCGAGGAGAAATCCCATCACGCCCATGATTTCGCACCTTTCCGTCGTCATTATTTCTTTGCCCGCTCTCACGAGCGCGACCTTCTCCGCCGGGACGCTCGACTCGAATCCGCGTCCTTCGGCGAACCCCCAATTGCGGAATCGTTCGCGATGAATTTGCATGATTTCCCCGCAACGACCGAGCCGGCCCTGATCGGGGTATCCGGGGGACGAGACTCGGTTGCCTTGCTCCATTTTCTCGCGACGCGCGGGGATCGGTTGATCGTTTGCCACCTCGATCATGCGCTGCGAAAGGAGAGTCGCGACGAGGCCCGATTTGTCGAAGCGCTGGCTGCCGAGCTGGGATGTGAGTTTGTGGCGCGACGCCAAAATGTGGCGGGACTGGCGAAGCGGATGAAGGGCTCGATCGAGACGGCGGCGCGGGAGGCGCGGTATGCGTTTTTTGCGAAGGTGGCGCGGGCGCGCGGGGTGCGGCGCTTGGTGCTGGCACATCATGCGGATGATCAGGTGGAGACTTTCCTTTTTAATCTGCTGCGCGGGAGCGGGGCGGCGGGTTTGGGGGCGATGCGGGCGACTTCGCTGCGCGGGAATTTGGAGATCGTGCGTCCGCTACTGGGGGTTTGGCGGGAGGAGATCGATGCGTATGTGGCGGCGCATGGGCTGGAGTTTTGTGACGATCCGTCGAACGCCGATCGGCGGCACACGCGCAATCGGGTGCGGCATGAAATCGTGCCGCTTCTGGCGAAAGCATTTGGGCGCGACGTGCGCGGGGCGCTGTTGCGGAGTGCGGAGATTTTGCGGGAGGAGGATGCCTTCCTTGGTGCGCTGCCGGAGATGGCGATGGCGGGAGAGCGGGAGTTGTCCGTGAAGGAGTTGCGGGCGGTGCCGGTGGCGATTCAGCGGCGGGTTTTGCTGGCGTGGCTTCGGGGTGGCGGGGTGGCGGAGATTGGTTTCGAGGAAGTGGAACGCGTGCGGGCGCTGCTGGCGGGGCGGGTGGCGAAGGTGAATCTTCCCGGCGGGTTGCACGCGCGGCGGCGGGCAGGACGGGTGTTTGTGGAGTAGCGGCGCGGTGGGTTCCGGGGAGCACGCTCGTCCCGAGCGTGCTTGCTACGTCCGGGAGGCTGCTTCCGCGATGGCTTCGCGTTGGTCGGACTCGAGAGTGAAGGGCGGGAGGTGGTCTTTTAGCAACGTCTCGACGATCGTTTGCGCGGCGTTGGGGTGGCTGAAATTGCGGGCGTTTTCGCGCATGGTGGCGAGACGCGCTTTGTTGCTGAGGAGGCGATCGATTTTGAAAGGAATCGTGGTCAGTTCGTTGAATTTAATGGCTGCGCCTTCTTCGAGCAGGTGATCGGTGTTGCGCTCTTCCTGGCCGGGGATGGGCGAGATGATGGCCATGGGGAGGCCGCAGGCGAGGGCTTCGCTCGTGGTGAGGCCGCCGGGTTTGCCGATGAAGAGGTCGCTGATTTTCATGAGGTCGTGCATCCGATTCGTGTAGCCGAGGAGGTGGAAACGCGCGTCCACTTTGGCGGCGATGCGCCCGCGGAGTTCATCGCTTTTTCCGCAGATGACGATGGTTTGCGCGTCGGTGCGGAGCTGCATGAGGCGCTCGACGACGAACTCGGTGGGCCCAACTCCGAGCGCGCCGGCGGACAGCAGCAGCGTGGGTTTTTCCGCATGCAAACCGAACTCCGCGCGGACGGCGGCGCGGTCGATGGGCTCGGCGAATATGGGGTCGATCGGGATACCGGAGACGGTGATGCGTTCGGCGGGGAGGCCGAGGGCTTCGAGGTGCGCTTTGGTTTCGTCGATGGCGACGAAGTAGCGATTGAAGACGCGCGTGAGCCACATGGCGTGGCAGTCGAGATCGGTGACGACGATGGAATGGTGCGTGTTGAGTTCCTCTCGCGCGATGAGATGCGCGATGATTCCGGCGGGCATGAAGTGCGTGCAGACGGTGATCTGCGGGTCGAAGTCGCGGATCATTTTCACGAGCGGGCGCGTGTTGAGGCGGTCGAGTTGCAGGCGGAAGTCGTCGCCTTTTCCACGGCTCGTCGCTCGCTTTGTAAGCCCAGCCGAGCACGTCCGGCGCGCTGCGGACGAGTTTCATGTAAAGCGTGGAGTAAAATTCGCGGAAGATCGCGGTGGTGAAATCGAGCGCGTCGGCGTGTTTCACCGCGGCGACTCGGGCTTCGGTGGCGAACGCTTTTTCGAGCGCCTGCGCGGCGCGGACGTGGCCAGTGCCGGCGCTGGTGGAGAGGATGAGGACGCGCTTCTTCATGGCGGGAGGGAAGCGGAACGGCTACGAAATGACGAAACTCGAATGGCCCGACGCAGCGAATTCGTCACGTATCTTTTGGAGCAACTCGCACCGCTCGGCGACGTGCGGGCGCGGGCGATGTTTGGCGGTTTTGGGATTTAGCGCGGGGAGCGGATGTTTGCGCTGGTGGCCGCCGACGGAGGCGATGGACGATCGCGAGCTACTTTGCGAATGGGCGCAGAAGGGCGGCGAAGCGGCGGACCGGGCGGCAGCGGAAAAAAAGCGGCCCCAGAAGAAATTACGCCGCGCCAAGTTCGCCCGCAGGCTTGCCCGAAGTGCGGAAGCTCCGCCACAGCCGCACGGGCATCACACCGATCAGGATCAGCGCGATGTTCGCGATGACAAAAGTCATCAGCCAGTAAAACGCGGCGTCCATGAAGCCGTAGCTGTGCAGGCCGATGCCGAGCATGTTCACGCCGAACCAGCTCCAACTCGTGACGATGTTTCCAACGATCGCCATGTTGATGAAGCCGCGCTCGCGCACCATGCCGCCCCAGCGCGCGTGCAGCATCAGCGCATTCCAGAGCACGATGATGAGCGCGCCGTTTTCCTTCGGGTCCCAGCCCCAGAAACGGCCCCAGCTTTGATCCGCCCAGATGCCGCCGAGCACGGTGCCGACGAAGCTGAAGAGCGTGGCGAAACAGACGATGCCGTACACCATTTTCACGAGCGATTTCGCCGTCGCCTGATCGAGCCCCGACGTGAAGAATCCGCGCAGGATGTAGATGATCGCGAGGAAGCCCGCGACGAACGTGCTCGCGTAGCCGAGCGTGACGACGACGACGTGCGTCGCGAGCCAGAAATTCGTATCGAGCACGGCGCGCATCATCTCCATGGTGTCGCCGGCGAGCGAGAGGTGGTGCGCGATGATGAGCGTGATGAAGCCGACGACGGACGACACGACGACGCCCACGCCATTCCGCCAAAAACGCTCCAGCAACAGCCCGAGAATGCACGCGCCCCA
>JANLQB010000535.1:0-9434 GCA_031367565.1 Verrucomicrobiota bacterium | reverse complement strand
GAGTCGATGCACATGACGCATAACTTTGAGATAGGAGACGTATCGAAATTTGGAGTTCCAAATCTCCTACTTTCGGGACGTGAAGGCATTCGCTCCCTTCTCCGGACTGACGCTGAGGGCGGCGATTGGCAGCCCTGGCACCACCATGTCTCTACCTCTGCAACGGGCGAAGTACGTTTGAGTAGATCGCCCGGTAAGATGAGAGTCGTCGCCGCCATTGAACCCATGCACGGGAATATCCTGTCTGTTTACGTCCAGTTCATGCACCAAGGTAAAATCCCAGAGGGCGACTTGGACCAATACGATTACATACATCGAACGCTGACTGAAAAACTCACCGAAGGCCACGCCCTCGCCTGCGGCGATTTGCTCGGCGTGAAGAGCGATCAGATTGTCGTCGGCTGGCGTGGGACTCCGGGGAAGGAAGGCAGCACATTCGGCGTCCACCTTTGGACCGCGCTCGACCCCGAAGGCAAGGACTGGCGCGACAGCGCGGTGGATGATGGCGGGATGGCTTGCGAAGACCTCGTCCTCGCCGATCTCAACGGCGACGGAAAGCTCGACATCGTCGCCTCCGGCCGCGCCACGCATAACGTGAAGGTCTATTTCAACGAAACGCAGCACTGAAAGTTTCCAGTGTCGCGCGCGCCTCGCCCGCACTTCGGCTCACCTCTTTGTCACTCCTTTCTGGAGCTACTCACTAACCGCAAAACGCGGACTGATCTCCCGCTGCATCGCGCAAAAAACATCCAGCGGCGAATCCCCCGCCCGCTCGCGCACCGCTCCCACCGCAAGTTCCGGGCTGTTGCAATCGCGGCTCAGATGCCCGAGCACCGCGCGCCGCAGGTTGGCGTTGAGGAGTTCCGCGATCACATCCGCCGCCGCCGTATTGGAAAGGTGCCCGTGACGCGAAGTGATCCGCTGTTTCACCGACCACGGCCGCTTCGTGCAGTTTTGCAGCAGCTTCTCGCAATGGTTCGCCTCGATCACCAGCGTCTGCGCCGCGCGCACCCGCTCATACACCAGCTTTGTGGCAAAACCGAGATCGGTCAGCATCCCGAGCGCGTGAGCACCGGAATGCAGCACAAAGCCGACGGGATCGACGGCATCATGCGGCACGGTGAACGTCTGCACCGTGATGTCCTTGATCGTGAATTCGCTCCCGGTCTGAAATACGCGCCAGTCTTTCTGCAACGGCGCAGAGTCGCGACGCAACACTTCTGCCGTCAGCGAATTCGCGTAGATCGGCGTGGCGAATTGTTTACACCACACATTCAGCCCGCCCGTGTGATCGCCGTGCTCGTGCGTGAGCAGGATGCCGTCGATCTCGATCGGATTCACGCCGCACAGCGCCAACCGCGCGACCATCTGCCGCGCGCTCAGCCCGCCATCGATCAGCAACCGCGCTCCCGCTGACTCGACCAGCGCGCAATTTCCCGCGCTGCCTGAGCCGAGGATGGTGACGTGCATTTTTGGGAAAAGTGAAAAGTGGAGGCCGTGGAAAAGCGAATGGCGCGTGTCGATTAAAACACGCGCCATTCATCACTCAACCTTCAACTAATTCACGGCAGCACTTTCACCACGATGTTTTTGAAATGCACTTCGCTGCCCGGATCGTGGCCTTGCAGCGCGAAGGTCCCGCGATCGATCACGCGATGCAGATGATTCGCCGCCGGCTTGAAATCCTCCGCCTGCGTCCAATCGGTGATCACCTTGTCACCGACCTTGATGACCACATGCTTGCCCTCCACGCGAATCGTCATCGTGTACCACTCGTCGTCCGCCGCTGGCGCGACTTTGTTATCCGCGATGTCGTAAAGCCCCGCGCCTTTTTTCCAATCACTGTGCGTGTTATTCACCTGCACCTCGAAACCCTTGTCCGGCCAGCCGCTGTCCTGAAATTCCGTGTGAAAATAGACGCCAGAGTTCGAGTTCTTTTTCGCCATGATGTCCGCCTTCAATTCAAAATTCTTGAAGACATGCCCATTCACCTCACCCACGTAAAAAAGATGCGAACGATCGCCGCGCACGACGATCTCACCATCTTTCACCGAGAAAGACTCGGGCTTCTCATTAGCCTTCCAGCCAGCAAGAGATTTTCCATCAAACAGTGAAACCCAGCCGTCTTTGGAATCGGCGGCAAAGGAAGGGAGGATGACCGCCAGGGCGATCAGCGGGGAAATGAATCGTTTCATGACGGGAACTTACGGGACGCCGCCCGCGAAACGCAATGAGGAAGCCGCCCCAAAATCAATTCGTCGCGAACTGCCCTCTCACGCGAGGATCATCCGACGATCCGCCGCTCGCTCCCGCAGCATCTTCCGCCGCTCGCGCCAGCCGATAAGACCAAGAAGTCCCATTACCGCGGCCACACTCGATGGCTCCGGCACCGGAGTGACTTCACCCGCTCCACCCACAAACCCGTTGGCGAAAAACGACGGCGTGATCGAGAGCTTCGTCTCGGCAGTCGAGCCGGAATAAAAATCGATGCGAGCCAGTTGCGTTGAGGAAAGGCCATTACTAAGAAAGCGCAATTGATCCGTCCCACCACCGGTCAAAGTGTTCCCACTCCAATTATAGATGCTCAGCCGAAAACTCCCAGCCCAAGTAGCTCCCGAGCTATCGGCAAATGTCAAAGTGCTCGTCCCGTTACCAAAGTCGATGATGGAATTGGCACTCAACGTAAGCGTCCCAAGAGTCTCGGAAAGGCCGCCGGTATGGAAGGTCCCTCCGCCCAACGTGAGTGGAACCGCGTCGCCGATTCTGTTATCCGAACCACTTAAAAGCAATGTTCCGCCAGTATTCACGGTGATCCCGCTCGTAGTCTTGAGCGCGTTGATTGCACCCGCCTCAAGAGTGCCGTTGCTGACAAGCGTCGCGCCGGTGTAGGTGTTCGAACCGCTGAGAACCCACTTGCCCGCCCCGCTCTTGGTTACCGAAGTTGCGCCGCTGCTCGGATTCGCGATGACGCTCCTCATCGTATTCAATCCGGTGCTGGTTCCGGTGAGGGTGAGCGTGCGGTTGCCAGTTCCGGACGCCGCTGCCGTTCCAGTTAAGGTCAGCGCCCCATTTGCCGCCGCAGAAGCATCAAGCGCACCGCCATTGGCGTCGAACGTGAACGACCGACTGGTACTCTCGCCGGTGCCCACATATTTTAGTGCGCCATTGCTGAGAACGAGATTGGAGGCTGTGCTGCGCGTCGCGTTGCCGATGGAGCTGTTGCCAGTAGTGCCAAGATTAACTACTTCGAGGGTTGCGCCGTTGCCGATGGTCGTAGTTCCGCCATATCCGTTGGACGCGTTACTAAATTTCACCGTGCCCGCGTGGGTCGCATCACCGATAGTCACGCTGCTGGCTGGTACCGACGTATTTTCAGTGATGCTCCCTTGGAATTCCGCACTTCCCCCTGAAAGAGCAACAAACACCCCGTTCTTGGCGGTTCCACTCGCTGTCCCGAGTTTGACGGCACCGGAAAAGATCGATGCATTGGCGCTGTTGCCTCCAATCGTTATCACTCCTGTGTTTCCACTTTGAAGTGTGATTGCGTTCGCCACGGTGAACGCGCCGGTCGTGAGCAAAGTTGCGTTGCTGCTGCCCGTATTGTCGCCGAGTAGAACGGTGTTCCCAGTCGTACCGATTGTCCCATTTGAACTACCCAAAGCGTTATTGGCTCCAACGAAAAGAGTTCCTGAATTGACCTGTGTTTCACCCCGGTAGCTATTCGCGTCGTTTAGAGACAACGAACCCGTGCCTGTCATCACGAGCGCTGCGCCAGAAGATCCCGACGCCGAGTCGTAAATAGTCCCAAATGTTGTTGGGCTTTCGGGGCCGATGATAAATTTTCCGCCGCCTGAAAATGTCAAAGTGAAAGTCTTGATATCGATGCCAGCGGTCGTACCGCTCGCGGTCGAACGGCCTTGCGTGATGGCCAGTGTTCCGCCAGCCGCTTGGGTGATCGTCAGGTTTTTATCCAGCGCGATGTGGCCGGAAAGCGTGTTACTGTTGCTTGTGTTCTGCGAGGCTATCGTGGCCGTGCCGGTGTTACCAGCGCGGGAGTTGAAAGTGTTGGACAGAGTTAGTCCACCCGCGGACGGAAGAAGATCGACTTCGGCAGCCACCGCAGTCGTCGCCGTGTCGCCGATGCGAATCGAAGAGTTTGCCGCGGAACCGCCGGTGCTGAATTGAAGTTTGCCCGCATTGACGAATGTGTCACCTGTATAGGTCATTGCGTTCTGATAAACGACATTGCTGTTCTGGTTGATCGCGACGCTCGGGTTGGTCGCTGAACCATTTGAGATGACGCCGTTGAAGGTGACAGTCTTGCCGCTGCTGCCAAAGATACGGAGCTGGGGTGTATCGAGAATCAGCGCGCTGTTAATGACGAGATCGCCGCTCACGGGGTTGAACTCAGTGGCGGCGGTGCCGTTCAGCACGATCGAGCTAATGCTGACCGTTTGCAGGGTGGTGCCCGAGTTTTCGATCTTGGAGAAAACCTTCATCGCGTTGGCACCGTTCAGCGTGAACGCGCCGGCACCGCTATCGAAGAAAATTGAACCCATTTGATCAAACGAGCCATAGTTCCAGAAAGGCGTCAGGCGAGTGCTGCCGGCAAAGTCGATCTGTATACCAGTACCGGTGGACGGGGCTCCATCGGGGCTCCAGTTCGCACCGGTCCCCCAATTATCATCAGCGCCACCGCCGTCCCACAGAAACGCCTGTGCGGAGAGACCGGAAATCAGCGCGATGATCGAACCGGTAAGAATCAGGGGTAGTTTACGCATAAGAACGAAGTGGCTCCGGGACGGACTTTGGGGATATGGCCGAGCAAAGTTAACGAGGGGTAAACGGGAATGCAGCGTTGCTGGAGGGTCTTTCAGGCAGCGAAGTCCCAAAGCGGGGCCACACCACGAAAAAACTTCACACTCAACAGTTGTTAGATAAGCCGGAATTCGTGCTGCGAAGCAAGGAGTTTTTCGATCAGGGATTCTCCCACCTGGCGTTCGGATTGATGCCTCTGCTGATCCTCTTCCTTGCGTCGGTCGAATCGCCTGCGCGTGTGTCACACCCAACATTAAACGCAAAACTTCATGGCAGATTGCGGCCACGCTTTCCGCTCCGATTCCTTCCCGACAACCCGCTCTTATCCTTTGGCAAACAGGTCCATCACCGGCTTTCCGAGTCCGTCTTTGGTCACGTAAAACGGCCGCTCTTCGATCAAATAGGACAGTTTCGGCGACACACCCATCGCGCGATAAATCGACGCGTGCAGGTCTTCGATCGACACGGGGTCTTTCACCGCCTTGCACGGACGCTCGTCTGCCGTCACGCCGTGGACGTGCCCGCGTTTCATGCCGCCGCCGAAGAGCAGCACGCTGCCCGCTTCGGTGAAATGGCGGTGCATTCCGTAGTGCAGCGGCAGCTCGATTTTATCCGGCACGCGCGACTGCTCGCGCAGCTTCGAGCCCTCGCGACCTTCGATCATCATGTCGCGCGAAAACTCGCTCGCGAGCACGACGAGCGTACGGTCCAGCAAGCCTCGCTCTTCGAGATCAAGGACGAGTTGCGCGATCGGCGCGTCGATCATCTTCTTCATGTTCACGAGCCGTGCGTGGCCGTTCTCGTGCGTGTCCCAATTTAGAAATGGAATGTATTCCGTTGTGACTTCGATGTAGCGCGCGCCCACTTCCGCGAGCCGCCGCGCGAGCAAACATCCGAGCCCAAATCGCCCGATCGTCCCCGCCTCGTAGTCACCGTCACGATTCTGTTTCGCCGAATTGATCTTCCCCGGATCAAATCCCGCCGGGACGTATTTTGCCACGTTCTGCGGCGGCTCCAGCGAAAGATCGAACGCCTTCGCCGACGGCGAGCCGAGCAACCGGTGTGCATTGTCCATCGCACGCACAAAAGACTCGCGCTGGTACTGGCTGCCTTCCTTTCCGACCGGACTCGCTTCCAGCAGCCGCTTGTAAAACTTGTTCCGATCTTCAAACCGATCCGGCGTCATCCCCGCCGGCGGACGCACCGCCGTCGCCGCCTCATGCGGAAAGGGAATGTTAAACGGTCCGTATTCGCTCCCCAGAAAGCCCGCCGTCGTGAACGCTTTCAACTCCTCCCCTTCCCCAAGATCGAACCGCTGCCCGATATTGATAAACGCCGGCACCGCCGGTTCGCGCGGCCCCAGCGCCCGCGCGAGGAACGCCCCAAGATGCGGCGCGGCCACCGACTGCGGCGGCACGTAACCCGTGTGCCAGTGATACTGGTGCCGCGAATGCAAAATAAACCCGAGGTCCGCCGCCTGCGCCGTGCGAATCAACGTCCCGCGATCCATCACCCTCGCGATCTTCTCCAGCCCCTCGGCAAACTGCACACCATCCACCGCCGTTGGGATGCTCGGAAAAGTCGAAAGCACGCTCTTCGGGTCCATCCCCTTTTCAAAAGGCGCATATCGCTTTGGATCAAAAGTCTCCGTATGCGCCATGCCGCCCGCCATCCAAAGCACGATCACCGTATCCGCCGTCGGCGCGATTTTCTCCAACTCGCCGGCGGCGAAAAGCTGAGGCGCACGAGCCCCGAGCGCGGCCAGGGTGGCGGCGGAAGCGGTTTTGAGGAAGTCGCGGCGGGTGGTCATGGCAGTTGTGTTATTAAAATCGCGTTAGAAGCGAGGCCGCAAACTCCGGGGAGCGCGCGCCCCGGAAATTTCGGATGCGCGTCCTCATCAATTGATGAGTTGAAACTCCGGTAGATTCACCACCGCCCAAAGCAAGTCAGCGATGGCTTCGGCTTTGGGTTGCTGGCCTAAAATCTCCAGCGCGATCTGGCGTTCGGCCTCGGACGGATCGCGGCTCAGCGAGTCGCGGTAAAGGCGGGTGAGCCAGGCGGCCGGATCGATGCCGGCATCGGCGGTGAATTTGGCGGCGGCTTGTCGCAGGCGCGCGTCCAGCGTGGCGCCATTGGTGAGTTCGAGCGCCTGCATCGTGGTCGCGGCAGTCGCGCGGGCGGGGATGACGACTTCGCGGTTTGGCCGGTCGAGCGCGACTTGGAGTGGATTAGCGGCGACCAACGCAGCACGAATTCTTCCCACGTTCGCTGCGGTGCCGACGGCTGTGCTAAGCTGCGAGCCGAGTTCCACGGGCATGTTTGCGAAGTCCTTCCGCAAGAGCGGCGGCAGACCCGGTCCTTCATCGACGGGTGCAACTCCCGCAGGCAGTGCCCTCGCGGTGGCCCACGTCGCGTCGGCAAAGTTCGCGGCATACCACGCACCCTCGGGATTGCGCTGCACGCGCCACGTTTCATCGCTCGCGATTTGCAGCACGTTGGCCGGTCCGCAGCGGAGGTAAAATGCCACGCCGCTTTGCGCATTGAGATGTTCGGTCGAAGCGGGGAACTGCTTCCGCTCGGAGTCGTTCATTCCCTTCTCGGTGTGGCTCGACATGTCGATCGCGATCACGTTTTCACCCGCAACCAGGAGCGGCTGCGCATTGAAGATCACGACGCGCCCATTGCGGAAGCCATCGCGTTCGATGGCTTTCGCCGGCTGACCGTTCACGAGCAGGCTCGCCCCCTGGCTTGTGAGCAGCGCGGCGAAAGCTTCCGCGGGAACTGCCGCGAGCGTGAATTTTTTGAGAAAGACGACGCGGTGCCGCGCGGTGGACTTGAGTTGCGCTGCGGCTTTGAGTTGCTCCTGCGCGGCATTCATCGCGGCGGTCGCTTGCTCCGCCGCGACGCGCGCCAACTCGATGGACGCGCCGCCTTTCGCCACCGCTTCTTCGGTTAGCTTTTGGGCTTCCGTATTCTTCGCGGCGGCATCCGCGAATTTGCCACGCGCCGCGCGGATGGCATCGCGCTGCGGCCCGAGTTCCACCGGCTCATCCGTCCAAATCCACTGCGGCATCTTCACATCGCCGACGAGTCCATCGGCGAGAAAATCGAATTCGATCGACGACGGCATCCGGTTCCACTCGCCGGTCAGCGTACTGAGCGCATCGGCGAACTGCTCCGCCGACATCCGCTTGGTGAGCGGCCCCCGGAAGATGAACTCCTCCTTTTCCTTCGGCCCCTCGACCGCCGGCGTCTGGTAAGCGCGCGACGAGCAGATCGTCTCCAGAACGCGCTTCACATCGTAACCGTGCGCCGCGAAATCCTCCGCGAGCCAGTCCAGCACCTCACGATTCCACGCCGCGCGATCCATGTCATCGAGCGGCTCCACGAGCCCGCGCCCGAGCATCCGCGCCCACAGCCGGTTCACCAGAGTGCGCGCGAGCCGACCATCGGCGGGGCTCGTCACGATCTCGGCGAGCCGTTTCAACCGGTCGGCTTTCGGCGCACTCGGATCCATCGCGCCGATCTCCGGATAGAGAAAGCGCAGCGCCGCTTTCTTGCCGGTCGGCTTGTCGCAATGCACGAGTTCCAGCGTTTCATCCGAATAAACCGCCGCGAGCCCATAAGCATCCGCGAGCGACCAATCGTTCACGAAACTGTCGTGGCACGATGCGCACTTCAGATTCACGCCGAGGAAAACTTGCGAAACATTTTGCGCCGCTTGCATCGGCGGCAACATCGAGGCGTTCACATTTCCCCGCCAGATGATGCCCTTCGTAAAACCCTCGCTGGCTTTGCCGGGATTGATGAGCTGCGCGACGAATTGATCGTACGGCAAATTTTGAATCAGCGCGCCGTAAAGCCAGCCGCTGATCTGCTTCCGCCCGCCGTCGATGAAGCCCGCGCCTTTATAATCGTTCCGTAGCAGATCATTCCAAAACGTGAGCCAGTGATCCGCGTAGTTCCGCCGGTCGCCGAGCAAGGCCCGCACAAGCTTCGCGCGTTTATCCGGCGCAACGTCGTTCACAAATTCATCGAGCTGCGCGCCGCTCGGCAGCAGTCCGATCGTGTCCAGATAAACACGGCGCGCGAACACCCGATCACTCACCAGCTCCGGAGGTGCGACCTGATGGGAGGCGAAATATGGAGCGAGCAAACGATCAATCGGATTTCCCGGCCCATCCACCACCGCCACCGTGCGCGGATGCAAATTCTCCGGAGGCGGCTTCGCAAAAGTCACATTCGCCGGCCAGACCGCACCTTGATCGATCCAAGCGCGCAACACGCCCACCTGTTCTGCCGTCCACTTGGCCCCCTTCTTCGGCATCACATTGTCCAAGTCGATCCCCGCCACGAGTTCCACTACATAACTCTCCGCACTTTTTCCCAACACCGCGCCCGGCCCCGTCTCGCCGCCTTTCAAAAAAGCCTCGCGCGTCTCCAGCGAAAACCCGCCCTTATCCTTCCCCTTCGCGTGACACTTCACACACGCCGCCTCAAACATCGGCTGCACATCCTTCACAAAATCCACCGTCTGCCCCACCGCCGCAGGCGGGAGCTTCATCCGATCTTCCGGCGAAAGCGCCGCACGCCCCGCGCTGAGCAGGATGCTGGTG
>JANLQB010000531.1:0-2442 GCA_031367565.1 Verrucomicrobiota bacterium | reverse complement strand
TGACACTTCACACACGCCGCCTCAAACATCGGCTGCACATCCTTCACAAAATCCACCGTCTGCCCCACCGCCGCAGGCGGGAGCTTCATCCGATCTTCCGGCGAAAGCGCCGCACGCCCCGCGCTGAGCAGGATGCTGGTGGTGATGACGAAGGCAGGGAGAAATTTCATCGGCTTCACTGTAAACCACATGGCTTCATTTTTCGTATCGGAAAATGCCATGAAGAGAATGAAACCGCGAAGAACGCGAAGGAGGGAAAGAGCGGACGCACTTCTTCCCAACTTCGCGTTCTTCGCGCCCTTCGCCGTTCACCTACTCCGAATCGCAGATGGGGAGTTGCGGAGCGTGGGGCGGATGCGGCAAGGTGCGCGCTCCACTTCCAAAACACCTCCAAACTTTCAAATCATATGGGACGCCAATGGCTCCAAGCTAAACGTGAAGTCGCCGGTCTCAAAAAGGGCCAGATGGTCGGCAAACTTGTCAAAGAAATTATGGTCGCCGCCAAACTCGGCGGGCCTGAGCCGGACGGAAACGCGCGCCTTTTCGCCGCGATCGAAAAAGCGCGCCGCGCCTCGGTGACGCGTGATGTGATCGAACGCGCAACGAAAAAGGGCGCGGGTATCGGCGATGACAAACTCATCCTGGAGCATGTCGTTTTCGAGGGCTACGCGCCGCACAAAGTCGCGGTCATCGTTGAAGTGATGACGGACAACAACAACCGCACCGCGCCGGAGATGCGGCTGCTCTTCAAAAAGGGCCAACTCGGCACGCCTGGGAGTAACAAATTCCTCTTTGACCACGTCGGCCTCGTCGAAGCGCATCATCCCGACGTAGCCACCGATCTCGAAGGCGCAGCCATCGAAGCTGGCGCGAACGAAGTCGAGCCGCTCGCCCACGCGCAGAACGATGACATTCCCGAAGGCGTCGCCGGTGGGCGCTTCCTCACCGAGCGCACGTCCACCGCCGCCGTTTCAAAATGGCTCGCGCAAAACGGCTGGACCGTCGTGACCTCCGAACTCGGCTACGTGCCCAAGCAATACCCGACGCTGACCGAAGAGCAGCAGCAGGAAGTAGGTGAGTTCCTGCAAAGCCTCGAAGACAACGACGACGTGCATCGGGTCTGGGCGGCGATCAAGTAGCGGCGCCGGTTACTTCGGGAAATCGAAGCGCATCGTGAGCGGCTTCCCCTTCGACTGAAAGGCGGACTGCAACTCGAAGCCGCCGGGTTTCGGCAGATAGACAAAAGGTCGCCCCGTCACCGGATCGCGCGAGCGGCCTGCTTGGTCCGCGCCAGATTCGAGCACCGCAAGACCGACGTTCAGCATCTCGCGCTCGACTCGGCGGGCCTGCAAACTCTCCCGGAACACCCGATACATCGGCAGTGTCGTCGCGGCGATCGGATGTTCGGCAGAGTGACTTTCGTCGAATTGCTGCATCCACGCGTCGAACTTTGGATCGGGCCACGACATCGCTTCGAGCATTTGCGCCTGAGCTTTCTGAACGAACTCCATCTCCGCGCGAAGCAGAACCGAATCTCGAACCACAGCCTCCGCACGCTCGGATCGAGCATTCGCATCGGCATCCCCCTCGGCGGAAAGCGCGCGCCGCGAGGCAACTCGCTCGTCCGGCGTCTGCCCGATGAATTTTTCAACGGCACTCTTCCCGAATTTCATCTCGCCCGCGAGTCCGAACTCCATGTCGCGATCCAGCGTGGACGCGGACAGAAACGCGCCCGCCTTGCCGCGCGCCGCTTCGTTGAGAACGGCAGCGTTTTGCCTCAGCAGATTCGCCGCAGATTTTTCAAACGAGCTATCGACGAGAAAACCCATCAGCGTTTCCGCTAGGTGATGCCCGAGCCGCGCCCGCGTAGAGAGATCGTCGATCGCGCCTTCCGCATCGCCCGAAAAACGATACGCCGCATTCCAAAGTGCGACCTTGCCAAGATTTATTGATTTCCCCATTTGCGGAAACGGGTTGTCCACATTCGGCTCACCCAAACCCCAGTCGCAGAAGTCCCCCGCAGCCCCGCGCCGCAATAGCTCCATGATCGGCTGAATCTTCTCGAACAACGCCGCCGCCTTGTCGGCATCCACTTCTTCGGTGGGACGGGAAATCATCCGTTTCTCCTCGTCGCTGAGCAGGCCGTAGAGCGCGAACGCATCCTTGTAAAAGGTCGAGGCATCGACCCCGGTGCGCTCGAAGTGTGGCGCATCGCGCTCATCGAAGACCGGCGCGACCTCCGTACTTTCGGTCGCGGATTTATCGGTGGAAACGCGCGTATTTTCCAAAACGCGCGTGCTCGGCTTCGGCATCGACTCCACTCCGTCCCACATCCACCACACCGCTCCAGAAAGGCAGAGCAATCCGACCACGCCCGCCACCAACCACCCGCGCGGGCGGGCGGGCGGGCTTTGGGAATTTCGGGGATCGATTGGCATGGGC
>JANLQB010000516.1:0-6340 GCA_031367565.1 Verrucomicrobiota bacterium | reverse complement strand
GGCTTCCTTCGAGGTGGCGCGGCGTGCTTTCGCTTGCAGCCAGAAACTCTGCGTGGGCATGAGGCGGAGTTCGGAGCCGTCTTCGATTTTGTCCGAGGCGCTGCCGACGATTTCGAACTGATTGTAGCCAAAGATGCGCTTTAGCTTTGGCAGGGATTCGCGCAACTCCTTCGGCGTTTCCTTGGGCGACGCGGCGTTCGTGGCCAGCACGACGGCGGTCCAGATTTTGTCCTCAGCCTGCGCGGACGCGGGGAGGCCGAGAGCCAGGGAAATGAAGACCGCGATTCGAGTCAGCATCGGCTATTTTAGTTGGTAGCTCGCGGGGATGTAGTCGAGCCCGTCGAGCCAGAGCACGGTCACGTTGTCCTTCGGATTGTAAACGGTGTTCGCCGAGATGCCCGGCTCCGAGGTCCACGATTCCACGACCTGCGCGAAGTAAGGCGAACTTTCCCCGTCGCTGACTGTCGAGCCACTCGGGATGAGCGTCTTAAACATCACGCCTGCGAGCAGCAAGCAAGCCGCCCCGCCGGCGAGCAGGCGCGGCAGCGACCAAAACCAGCCCGCCGCTTTCTCCACCACGCGCTCGCGAGGCCGGTCGGCGGCGAGGCGTTGCTGGATTTGCAGGTTGAAGAAATCCGCGTTCGCCAGCTTCGGTGCGGTCGGATTTCCGCGCAGCAACGCGCCGAGCTTTTGCGCGTCATCGCGATCGCCGAACGCCTCGGGATGCTGTTCCAGTTCCTTTTCAAAAACGGCGAGTTCCGGGCCGGACAACTTCCCATCGACCCATGCGGTGAATTGTTCTTCAAAGGGTTTCATAGACATCTTTCAGCATCGTTTGCAGTTTCTTGCGGGCGTAAAAAAGTCGCGACATCACCGTGCCGAGCGAGGAGCCCATCGCGTCGGCAATCTCCTGATAATCCAGCCCGTCGATCTCGCGCATCACGATCACCGCGCGATGATCCGGCGAGAGGCGCGTGATCGCTTCGTCAATACGCGCGCGGATTTCCTTGTCGCCCAGTCGCCTCGCCGGCTCCAGCTCTCCGCGCGGAGTCGTCGCCGCGCCGGGCTCGATATTGTGCAGGCCGATCGCGTCGTCGAATTCCGTCCCGCCTTCCACCTGCTTCCGCCGCAGCGAGTCGATCGCGACGTTCATGAGGATGCGGTAGAGCCACGTATAAAACGCCGACTGCCCGCGAAAGCGCCCGATATTTTTCCACGCCTTCACGAAGCCGTCCTGGGTCACATCCCAGGCGTCCTGTTCGTTGCGGACCATATTGTAGATCATGGAAAATGCGCGGCTGCGGTAACGGATTACGAGTTCATCAAAGGCCGCCGTGTCACCCGCCTGCGATTTGGCGACAAGCTCTAGCTCATCCGCAGGTGGCGCGTTGTCGGTCCCCGATTGCAGGTCTTTCGACGCAACCGGGCCGCTTTCATTCGATCCCGAGCCCGGATTTTTTCCGTTCACTCGTGATTATACCGCCGACGCCACTCGGCGCGACATTCGCCCATGAGTTGGATGATCCCGTCGCGAATCCGAAAGAGCCGCTGATTCAGATTCCCGAAAGAATCCGGGCTCAGCTTCGCATCTTTCCGAAGCTGCACCGACGCATCGATCCCGAGCATGATCGCCTTCAGCGCCCGCTTTAAATACGCGATCGTCATCCCGATTTCGTCCACATCGTCATCGCTCAAAGCCGCCGCCAGCTTCGCGCTCGCGATCGCCGCCTGCATGGAGAGCTTCACCGCGGCGGGCAGATTCTGCGCGACAGGTAGCTCCTCGATAAATTGATCAATCCAGACCGTCAGCGCGAAAGAAGCCTGATACAGCGGATGCACCTCGAAGGACGGTTCCTCCTCCAGCGGATTCCCCTCATCTTCCTGCGCTGCCTCCTCGCCGTCTTCAAAAGTCGAATCCACCGTCTCCGCCCACTGCGCGCCGTCTTTATCCAGCAAATGATACCAGCCCATCTCGCGGGCGATGATCTGGTCGCGGTTCGGGTCGTCGATGTAGCGCTCGAGAAGTTCCATGTACTTCTCGGTCTTCCGGTCCTGCTGCTGGAGAAAACGCTCCCAGTCGTATTCGTCCCAGATTTTTTCCGGCTCTTCAGATTCAGCCATAATCGTTTGGCGCTTTTCTAGCTTGGCGTTTTCCTTTCTGCAAAGAGTTAAAGCGGGCCGCGTGCCTAATGCCAACTCCGTTCAAAACCGAATCCTTGGACCGATGAAACAGACCGCCATCGCCTTTTTCTTCCGTCTCCTCTTCGCCCTCGTCGTGACGGCGATCCTGATGTCCGCCCGGACGACCATCCCATTCGCTTCGCAACTCGAGCGCCAATCCGCCACGCCCAAACCGACACCCGGCGCCACCGGCGCGCTCGGCCAGCGTTCCGGCAGGCTGTCTTCCTGATCTTCAGGCCGCCGGCATCGTCTGCCGCCGCAATTGCCCGCACGCTGCCGCGATGTCGTGACCTTTTTCCCGACGGATCGTCGCGGGGATTTTCGCGTTTTCCAGGATCGCCATGAACGCGTCCTGCCGCGCCTCGCTCGGGCGCTTCCAGTCGAGCCCATCCACGACGTTGTAAGGGATGCAGTTCACCTTCGCCCCGACCTTCCGCGCCACCCGCACCAGCGCCGCCGCGTCCTCGGGCCGATCGTTCACATTCTCGATCAGGATGTATTCAAAGGTCAGCCGCTGGCTCTTCCGCTCCGCGTAAAAAGCACACGCCTCCAGCAGCACCGCGAGCGGGTATTTGCGATTCACCGGCATGATCTGCTGCCGCACTTCATCCGTCGCGCCGTGCAGTGAAATCGCGAGCCGCACTTGCAGCGGCTGCTCCGCCAGCTCGCGGATCTGCGGCGCCAGCCCGCTCGTCGAAATCGTGATATGCCGCGCGCCGAGCCCCACGCCCCACGGCGCATTGATGATCGCGATCGCCTTCATCAAATTCGCGTAATTCGCCATCGGCTCGCCCATGCCCATGAACACGATGTTATTGATCTTCTCCCCGCCGATCTCCTCCACGCGCAACACCTGATCCACGATTTCCCCCGCGCTCAAATTCCGGCTCCACCCGTCCAGCCCGCTCGCGCAAAATTTGCAGCCATACGCGCAGCCGACCTGAGTCGAAACGCAGATCGTCCGGCGGTCCGACGCTTCGCCATAAAGCGCCGGCGAAGCCGGAATCAGCACCGCTTCGATCAGCGCACTGTCCGCGAGCTGGAAGAGAAATTTCCGCGTCGTGTCCTCCGAGCCCAGCGTGCGCACCGGTTTCAAATCATCGAATACAAACTCCGTCGCAAGCTGCGCCCGCAGCGCGGCGGGCAAATTGCTCATCCCCTCAAACGCCTTCACGCGCTTGTCGTAAATCCATTCCATCACCTGCTTCGCCCGATAAGCGGGCTGCCCGAGCGCAGCGAAGCGCGCCCCGAGTTCGTCGAGCGTCAGCGATTTGATGGGAATGCGTTCGTCAGCCATGCAGGATTCACCTTCGCTGCAAAGCGCCGCCGCGCCAAGTTTGTTCCTAAATGCGCGTGGATTCTGCGATTGAACAAGGCGGATGCCCCGTTCCTCACATCTCACCGCCGCCTTCCTCGCGCTGCTCCCGTTTTTCAAAGCGGACGCCGAGCTGTCGTTCGAACGCGACATCCGGCCGATCGTGAAGACGCATTGTTTTCAATGCCACGGCGAAGGTGAAAAGCTCAAGGGCGGCGTCGATCTGCGGCTCCGGCGTTTTATGTTACGCGCGCTGAAAGACGGCGGCGGTCACGTCATGGTTCCTGGCAAGCCGGCGGAGAGCGAAATGCTGCGACTCGTGCGCGAAGGCGAGATGCCGAAAGAAGGCAAAAAGCTGACCGCCGAAGAAATCGCAAAGCTCGAAAAGTGGATCGCGGCCGGCGCGCCGACCTTGCGCGACGAGCCTGCGGAAGTGCCGAAATTTTTCATCACGGAAGAAGAGCGCGATTTTTGGTCCTTCCGCCCGATCACGCGCCCAGAAGTGCCCGGCGCGGGAAATCCCGTCGATGCTTTCCTCGTCGCAAAGCTCGCGTCCCAAAATCTCGTCTTCGCTCCCGAGGCCGATCCACGCACGCTCATCCGCCGCCTCGCGCTCGATCTCACCGGCCTGCCGCCGACTCCCGCCGAAGTGGAAACTTTCGCCAGCGACTCCGCGTCCGACGCCTACGAAAAGCTCGTCGATCGCCTACTATCGTCGCCTGCTTACGGCGAACGCTGGGCGCGCCGCTGGCTCGATGTCGCGGGTTACGCCGACACCAACGGCATGACCGAAGCGGACTCCCCGCGCCCGCACGCCTGGCGCTACCGCGATTATGTCATCCGCGCGTTCAACGCCGACAAACCGTGGAATGAATTCATCGTCGAACAACTCGCCGGCGACGAACTGGCCGCCGCGAATCACGCGAACGCCGCGCAAGTGGTCGCCGATCCCGCGAGGCGCGATCTCCTCACCGCGACCGGTTTTCTCCGCATGGCTCCCGACGGCACGGGCGATGAAGTCGCCGATCAAAATCTTGCGCGCAACGAAGTCATCGCCGACACGCTGAAAGTCGTCACGTCCTCGCTCCTCGGCCTCACCGTCGCCTGCGCGCAGTGCCACGATCACCGCTACGATCCGATTTCGCAGACCGATTACTTCCGCCTCCGCGCCGTCTTCGAGCCTGCGCTCGATTGGAAAAACTGGCGCAAACCCGCCGACCGCCTCACGTCGCTCTACACCCCGGAGCAGCGCGCGCTCGCCGAGTCCATCGAAGGCGAAGCACGCGACTGGGACCTCGTCGCCGAAGCGCGCACCATCGAGCACAAGAACCGTATCTTCGCCGCGCGCCTCGCGGCCTTGCCGGAAAATCTCCGCGAACCCATCCGCCTCGCCCGCGCCACACCGCCCGATAAACGCACGCCCGAACAGCACGCGCTTTTCAAGGAACATCCCGGCCTCAACGTCGAGGCGGGCAGCCTCGATCTCTTCGACATGGCGGCGGATAAAGAGGTGAAAGCGCTGCGTGAAGAAGGCAACAAACGGCGGGCAACAAAACCTGTCGAGCCGTTCGTGATGGCGCTCACCGAAATCGCCGGACAAGTCCCCGAGACGCATCTTTTCAATCGCGGCGACCACGATCAGCCACGGGAGAAAATCACGCCCGGTGAGCTCACGATCCTCGGTGCAACGGAAATTCCCGAACGCGCTGGCGAAACGACTGGCCGCCGCCTCGCCTACGCACGCTGGCTCACGAGCGGCACACATCCGCTCGTCGCACGCGTGCTCGTGAATCGTTTCTGGCTCGGCCATTTCGGGCGCGGGCTCTTGAATACGCCCGGCGATTTCGGCACGCTCGGCGAACGCCCCACGCATCCCGAATTACTCGACTGGCTCGCGAGCGAGTTCATGGCGAACGGATGGAAGCTCAAACCGCTGCACAAACTCCTCGTCACCTCGCGCGCCTATCGCCAGTCCTCGCGAAACGACGCCGCGCAAGCCGCCGATCCCGACAACAAATTCTACGCGCGCTTCCGGCTCCAGCGTCTCGATGCCGAAACACTCCGCGATTCCATGCTCGCCGTCACGGGCAAGCTCAACGCGCAGCAGTTCGGCCCCGCCGTCGGAGTCGCGCTTGATCCCGCCGGGCGCATCGTGCCGGGCAATCAGAAGAAAGACGCGAACGGCGACCCCATCGGCTTTGAACTGGTCGGCGAACAGGAATTCCGCCGCAGCATTTACATCACGATGCGCCGCCGCCAGCCGCTCACGATGCTCGACACCTTCGACGCACCCATCATGTCGCCAAACTGCAACCTGCGCGACAGCACCACGGTCGCCCCGCAATCGCTGCTGCTCATGAACGACGGCTTCATCGTGAACGCGGCGACGCGCCTCGCCGAACGTCTCCGCACCGAACACGCCGGCGATGCCCGCGGGCAAATGATCGGCGCGTGGCGCTTGCTTTACGGCACTACGCCTTCCGACCACGAAATGCGCACCGCCCTCAGCTTCCTCGCCGAGCAAAGCGAAACCCTCCGAGTCCGCGCCGCGCAAACGCCTCCCAAAAAAGACGTCCCGCCCACCGACCCGCAACTCCAGGCGCTCGCCAGCCTTTGCCAGACGCTGCTCAGCACAAATCGGTTTCTCTACGTCGAATGAATTCCCACTTCTGCTCCCGCCGCCATTTCCTCCGCGCAAACGCGTTCGGCCTCGGCTCCCTCGCACTGAATTATCTGCTCCGCGAAGAGGGCCTTCTCGGCGCGCCGGTGAAGCCCGATCTCGAACGCCGCACCTTCGACCTCCTGCCAAAGCGTCCGCATTTTCCGCCGAAGGCGAAAGCGATG
>JANLQB010000502.1:0-1800 GCA_031367565.1 Verrucomicrobiota bacterium | reverse complement strand
CGCGTGAAGCAGTTGCTGCCCGAAGACGGCCAGCAATTCGGCTTCGACAAAGTCGCGGGCGCGCTCGACATCTCGCACGTCCAGATGACCAAGTATCTGCAGACGGCGGACGTGGCGCTGCGCGCGGCGCTCGTGGAGATTGGGAAGCAGCCGGAGACGAAGACGTGGCGCGAGGCTGCCGCGAAACAAGGCACGGCGCAGAGTTCGATCGCGGTTCACTGCGGGATTCCGCTCAAAGGGCAGGAGCTTTCGCCCGGTCTCACCACGCGCATGGTCGGCAATCCTCGCGACGATTCTGGCAACTGCTATCGCGCCGCGAACTTTCAGGGCGAGGCCGATTCGGTGGCCGTGCTGACCGGCGTCATCGGCGCGCACCAGCCAGAAGGCTTGCAGATTGACCGCTTCAATCCTTCGGTGAGCGGCTGGTATCGCGTGAAATTTTCGACGTGGAGCCTGCGCTGGGAACGAACCAAAGTCGCGCCGCCGGTGCGTGGATTGGTGCAGAATTTCGAGGTCTTCGGCAATCCGCCATTCAAAGACGAAAAAGACCAATGGCAAATGACGCCGCTGCCCAAAGAAAAGCCGACGCAGGGTTGGATGGAAAACGTGGAGTTCTACGGCAAGACGGAGGCGACGCAAATCGTGCGCGCGTCGCTAAACGGCAAGGTCATCGGCTTCTACGACGCGCCGCCCCTGAAACCGGCCACGCACGAATTCAAGGTCTGGCTCAATCCCGGCGAGCGCATTTCGTTTCACGCGATGACGCTGCCGTCGTCCGGTGCTTGCAACTGGGGGTCAACCAACGGAATTTTTTCCTACGAAGGGCCGGCACTGGCCTACGATTGGTTTGAAGTCACCGGCCCGATCATCGACCAATGGCCGCCCGCGAGCCAGCAGTCGCTCTTTGGCGACAAACCGCCGACTGCGAAAGATCAAGCGACGCTGCTCCTGAGCTTTGCGACGCGGGCGTTTCGGCGTCCTGTGCAGGCGGACGAACTGGCACCCTACACGGCAATCATCGCGGCGGAACTTGGGCGCGGGGTGAAGTTCGAGCAGGCGATGCTCGCGGGATACAAAGCCATTCTTTGCGCGCCGGATTTCCTATTCATCGGTCTGGAATCCGGCGTGCCGCAGCTCGCGGCGAAAGGCCAAGCGGCGCTCGGCGAATACGCGCTGGCCTCGCGGCTGTCTTATTTCCTGTGGGATTCGATGCCCGATGCGGTGCTGCTCGACCTCGCGGCAAAGAAGACGCTCGCGCAGCCCGCGACGCTCACGGCGCAGGTGGAGCGGATGCTGGCCGACCCGCGCTCGGAGCGATTTGTGGAGCACTTCACGGACGAGTGGCTGGAGCTGAAGAAGATCGATTTCACCACGCCCGACCCGGCGCTTTATCCCGAGTTCGACCCGTGGCTGCACGACTCGATGCTCGAAGAATCGCGCGCCACTTTCCGCCGTTTGCTCACGCAAAATCGCGGCGTCCGCGAACTCATTTCGTCGGATACCATCCTCATCAATCAACGCCTCGCCGAGCTTTACGGCATTCACGGCGTGAACGGCGCGGAGCTGCGCGAAGTGAAGGTGCCGGAAGGCTCGCCGCGCGGCGGTTTTCTCACGCAGGCAGCGGTGCTGAAAGTCACCGCCAACGGCACCGCGACTTCGCCGGTGCTGCGCGGCGTGTGGGTCACGGAACGCATGCTGGGCATCCCGCGCCGCCCGCCGCCGCCCAACATTCCCGCCGTCGAGCCGGATGCTACGGGCGCGGTTACCATCCGCCAGATGATCGAAAAGCATCGCGCCGAC
>JANLQB010000500.1:0-2087 GCA_031367565.1 Verrucomicrobiota bacterium | reverse complement strand
CCCTACGTCTTCGCCGCTGGCGGCGTTCAGACGAATGGCGAAACCTCCGGCACGTTCGGAGCTGGCGGCGGACTCGAATACCGCATCACCCCGCAAAAGCTCGGCATCTTCGCCGAAGGCCGCTACACATGGGCCGGCAGCGGCGATGATAGCGCCCAAGTGCGCGTCGGCGTCCGCGTCGTGTTCTAAGCCCAGCGCTTAGCTAAAAATCAAAGAAACGCCGGGGTGGAAACGCCCCGGCGTTTTTTTTCCAGAGACCGCGTAACAAGCCTGAGAATCCAGCAATCAATCGTCCGGTGCCCTTCAAAACATCCGTTGTGTTGATCCGGGCCAACCACTGGCTGGACTTCGAGCGCAATTTCGGTCTTGCCGCTTTCGAGCATCGGTAGCGGCGTGACCGGAGCGACTGCAACGTCAGAGTAGCGTCCTTCGATTTGGCGGCAGCACCGTCCTTCCGCAGCGGCGATTTTTGCGGCTACTTCGATGCGGGTTCCGTCGGTGGTTTAGGGCGGATGAGCAGCACGCGCTGCGGGCTGCCGTCGTCGGTGGGCAGGTAGGGAAAAGACATTCTCGATCCGGGCAGCAAGGCGAACAAGGTGCTGATCTTTCGTCCTCCACTCGGTAGCGCCCTTGGCGCGATGATCTCCAATTCGACATTCGGATCTCCGCGCGTTTGTTCCGCCTTGAACTCCAGGCGCACATCGCTCCGTTCCAGCACCACAGCCTCTTCCGGCTGCGCGATCACCGTCTGAAGCTGCTCGATTTTCATCGCGGTATTTTTCGCCGCGCAGGCTTGGAGTGCCTGAAATTTTTCGTCATCCAAAAGTCCAATGCCTGATGTAAAATTCGGCAGCACGCTCTCCGTTTCGGCGCGTGCGGAAGCAGGCACGGTGACGAGCCAACTTTCGATCGGGACTCGGTTTTTCGCGCGTTCGGACTTTGGCTGCCAGTGTGATCGCTGGCCATCATCTGGGTTAATCTGCTTCAGCGTCACGACCGCGACGGCCGCGCCTGGGAACATTCCTTCCGATGGCAGCGGCACGACCAGAGCCTCATCTTCCGCGAGCATCGTGCTGAACTCCCTCTCCAGTCGGCGCACCTTCGCCGTTTTTACTGCCGTCGCCTCCTTCGACATGGCTTTCGCGATGGCCTCGTCGAGCGATGCATACTGACCTCCGTAAAGCGCGAGCGAAACCTTGCCCTGCATCATCATCCCTTGGTCGAGCCGCTCTGCCTCGATCTCGCAAGTCGTTCCCAGGTTGTCCGTGGAGAACTCACCCGGCTTCACCTCGTGCCGATACTCGCGGATGATTTCGATCACTGCACGTTGACCGAATCGCGTGCTGAAGCGCGGCGCGTTCACCGGCCCGTTTCCGTTGATCAGATTTTCCAAAGTCGTCGCAGTTCCGGCTACCAGCTTCCCGGCATCGGCGAGTTTTATTTTGGTCGAATCTTTCAAGGAACCATCCGCGACGCCGTAAAAGCGAAACTCACAATCGAGGAGGCCGGACACTCGCATGAATGGTACCTCTTCCGGATCCGGCACTGCGCCGACCTCGACGGACACCGGCAGCTTCCTTCCATCGGCGAGGACCACATCCGCAAAGGTAAATCGCCCCTCGTCGCGAGTCACCGTCGCGCGCCAGGCCCATTCGCCTTCCGGCAGGAAACCGGGGCGCAACAGCGGCAGCCGATACGGCGCGCGACCAAGGCAGCGAATTTCCAATCGCTCCCAAATCGAACCCGGATCAGGAGTGACGGTGATCCGCAAAGATCGCTGGGCATTCTCCGAAACGCGGTGCGTAAACCGCCCCTCCGTCCGCACGCCGCCGATACGGAAGAGCAGCGGCACCGGTCCGGTTGAGATTTCGAGATTCAACTGCTGCTCCGCGATGCTCGCCGAAATGATGTGCGGCTTCTCATTGGCGATAGCGGGTGTCTTTTCCTCCGCCGCCCGCAGCATCGCGAGCGGGAGGGCGATGGCGGTGGCGAGGAGCACCGTCGAGGCGATGAGCCAGCGGGAGAGCGTGGCGCGATTGCGGGCGGCGTCGAGGATGCCGACGATGCGGCCTTCGAGGCGCGCGGGG
>JANLQB010000477.1:0-6752 GCA_031367565.1 Verrucomicrobiota bacterium | reverse complement strand
CTTCGTTTTTTCGTCACCACCTTCCTCTTCGCGATCGGCGCATGCGCTGCCGAGCCGCCGCTGCGCGTGGGCATGGAGCTGCAGTTTCCACCGTTTGAGATGCGGGACGAGAAGGGCCAGCCGAAGGGCGTGAGCGTGGATTTGGCGAAGGCGCTCGGGGCGCATTTGGGGCGGGCGGTCGAAATCAAAAATCTGCCTTTCGACGGACTGATCCCGGCGCTGAAGACCGGCGGGATCGACCTCATTCTTTCGTCAATGACGGCGACGCCGGAGCGGGCGGGGTCGATTGATTTTTCGGACGCGTATTTGAAGAACGGGCTGTGTCTGCTCGTGAGCGCGAAGAGCGATGTGAAGAGCGCGGCGGACTTGAATCGCGCGGGCAAAGTGATCGCGGTAAAGAAGGGGACGACCGGGCATCTTTACGCAACGCAAAACTGCAAGCAGGCGCGCGTGCTCGTGCTCGACAAGGAGACGGCGTGCGTCCTCGAAGTCGCGCAGGGAAAGGCGGACGCGTTTATCTACGATCAGATCGGGATTTTTGAAAACTGGCGGCGTAATCAGGAGACGACGCGGCCTGTGCTGGAGCCGTTTCGCGAGGAGTCGTGGGCGATCGGGTTAAAGAAAGGGAACGATGATTTGCGCGCGAAAGTGAACGCGTTTCTCGCGGAGTTTCGGAAGAGTGGGGGCTTCGACAAGCTGGCGGACACATGGCTCGTGGAGCAGAAGGCGGAGTTTGCGAAACGCGGCGTGCCGTTTGTTTTTTGAGACGGAGATGGGTGTCACGCAAAGACGCAAAGGGGGAAAGGACGTGCGCGATGCTGAACCTTTGCGTGAGTTATCTTTCTGATTTCGCGCGATGAGTCTGTCGCTGGATCGTTTGGTGAAAGATGGAGCGTTCGAGTTCCAGATGGGGATGCGGCGCGGCGGGGATGAATACTTCCAGAATCGTCCCGGCAATGAAGCGGTGCGGGAGGAACGCCGACGCTGGTTCGCGCAGGAGCCGGAGATTTACGCCGCGTGCGAACCGGGAAGTGAGGCGGCCGTTGCGGAGGCGATCACTTTTGCCCGGTCGCTGAATCCGGGGCTCGCCGCCGATTCGCTGCGCTCGCTCGGCGCGGCTTGGGAGCCGGATTTTTTGCTGCTCCGGCAGAACGATGGTGGCGAATTCCGGCTGGTCGCGGGGTGCGTTTGTTTCCCCTCGCACTGGGCGCTGCGCGAGAAAATGGGTCATTCGCTCGCGGCGATCCACGCGCCCGTGCCGACGCTGAACTCCTCGCTGGGTCCGAAGATCGACACCTTTCTCGGCAACCTCCGCGCGGACTCTGCGTGGGAACGCTGGAACTGGGGCCTCGCACCCTCGGCGGAGCGCAACGACCACCCCGCGCGCGATCTTCCGCGCCTCACTGCCGCGACCAAACTCGACGCGTGCTGGTTCCGCGCCGAGCACCAAGCCTTTCGGCTGCTGCCGGAAACGCGCACGATCCTGTTCGCGATCCGCATCGAACTCGTCCCGCTCGCTGAACTTGCCGCCGATCCCGTGCTGGCGCTCCGACTCGCGGGCGCGCTGCGTTCCATGCCGGATGAGATCGCCAGGTATAAAGGCGTCGCCACTGTGCGATTTCCGCTGGCGGTGGTTTTGGAATCGGCATCCAATTCACGGGGTGCTTAGGGGAGCGGCGTGCTCCCTTCCGCGCTTCCTATTCGTCAGAAATCGCGCATCTCGGGAATCTCAAGCTGCGGCTGATCCACCACCGTCAGCTCCCAATCCCACGGCTTCCAGCTTTTCCGCACCCACTGGAAAACGAACGGCTCCGTGAGCGCATTCACGCGTTGGGTCGCGTAATCCGCGATCGGGCTGCCGGTGCCGCCCATCGTCAGCTTTGCGCCAACGGTGGCGCGGCCGTTCTCCAGCACGAGCGAGCGTTCTTCCGACTGAAGGTTGCAGAACAAAAACTGCCCGAACACCTGCGCGGATTGCGCGAGCACATTCTCTTTGTCATGCCCCCAGCGATCGTGATACTCCGCCGCGATGAACTGGCCGACCGTCTCCCAATTCCGCTTACCCACTGCCTTCAGGAAATGCGCCTGATGCAGCCGCACCTGACGCGCGGGCTGCCAGAGCAGCGCGAGGAAAATGACGATCGCGACCGCAGCGAGGCTCAGGGTGAGGCGCAGAGTTTTGGCATCCATTTCGTATGAGTGAATTCGAGTATCGGTCCAATGTCGCGGGCATTTTGAGAAATGCGCTGGGGCAAATTCTCGTTTGCGAGAGAGCGCAGGTGGAAGGCGCGTGGCAATTTCCCCAGGGCGGCGTGGACGATGGCGAGACGCTGGACGAGGCGCTGCGGCGTGAGCTTTGGGAAGAAATCGGCGTGGTGCCGGAGGATTATCGCATCGTGGAAATGCGCGGGCCTTATCGCTATCTCTTCGGCGGCGGGAAGAAAAAGAAGGGGCATCACGGGAAGGAGCAGCATTACTTTCTGTGCGAGTTCCTTGCCCCGGATTCGCGGATTACGGTGGAGACCGATCTCCCGGAATTTCGCGCTTGGAAATGGATCGTGCCGGAGGAATTCGACATCGCGTGGCTACCGGAGATGAAGTTGGAAGTGTATCGCGCGGTCTTTCGCGATTTTTTTCAGATAACCCTCTAATCTGGGCATGAAAACTGTTGACCAGAGTCGCCAATATGAGGCAACACTCGCGCCATTATGCTGACTTTAGGGATGTTTTCATTCGTCGTCGCAGCCTTCCTCGGCTGTGTGTGGTGGGCGTGCCGGGACGAAGGGGTGTAAACAAACAACTTTTCGCTCACCATGCTGGATACTGAAGAAATCCGGTGGGTGAAATCGACGGCGAACGAGCTGAACAACCTCCTGCAGGTTATCTCGGAATCGAGCCAGTTTCTGGAGATGGTCCAGATCAACAGCGCCGACAGTGAGAAGTATTTCGGCATCCTCCGCAGCGGCATCGAGCGCGCGGCGGTGGTGACGAAAGTGATGGTCGAGCGCGTTGGCGGCTACAGCGCCGATCCGATCGCGGCTCCCGTTCCGGCGGTTGCGCCCGCAGCGGCACCAGTTTTCAAGGCGGTGGTCGATGGCGCGACGGATGTCAAAATCGCGAACTGCAGCGGCCCGCGCGAACTCATCATGATCGTGGACGACGAAGAACTCGTCACCATGCTCGCGTCGCGCGTGCTTGCCGACGAAGGCTACCGCGTCGTAACCGCACGCGACGGTTTCAAGGCGATCGAGATTTACCGCAAACTGCGCGACCAGATTTCGCTCATCATTCTCGATTTCACGATGCCCGTCATGGATGGCGCGGACGTTTTCGAGGAATTGCGGGAGATCAATCCGCAAGTGCCCGTCGTGCTCAGCAGTGGCTTCGCCGAACAGGATCGCCTCCGCGCGATGCTGGCGAAAGGACTGCGCGGCTTCATTCCGAAGCCCTACACGCAGGCCAAACTCCTCGCCCAAATCCGCGCCACACTCGACGCGATCCAGATGGAGCGGGCGAACCGCCGCGTGGCGTAAAGTTTACGCGAAACGTCCGCACGCAATTCGCATCCTTTTGGAAGGCCCCTCTCCGCGCCGTAGGGGCGGCATTTCTATCGACTTGCCTCATCCCGCCGAGCGCAAGCTCCCTAGGAGCGACAGGAGCAGGCGACATCCAGACATGCCGCTCCTCCGGAGCTTCGGCGCTTGATCGTTAAATTCTATAAACATGCCGCGCCGACGGCACTTAGTCCCGCCCGTGGCATCGCACTAGCTAACTCATTCATGCGATATGGCCCGTATTGATTCATTCTTCAAGTTCATGAAGGAGCAGAATGCCTCTGACCTTCATCTCTCCACTGGCAATCCACCGATGCTCCGCATCCACGGCGAACTCGTCCGCGTGGATATGCCTCCGCTCGAAAACGATGACCTCAAGGCGCTCGTGTATGAGATCGCGCCCGAAGTGAAAATCAAAGTGTTTGAAGAAACCGGCGACGTGGACTTCGGCTACGAATTCCCCGGCTTCGCCCGCTTCCGCGCGAACTTCTTCAACCAGCGCACCGGCATCGCCGCCGTGTTTCGTCTCATCCCGAACAAAGTGCTCACGGCGGATGAACTCGGCCTGCCGCCCGTGCTGAAAAAATTCTCGATGTTGAAAAAAGGGCTCGTCCTCGTGACCGGCCCGACGGGTTCGGGTAAATCGACCACGCTCGCCGCGATGATCGACTGGGCGAATCTGCATCGGAAGGATCACATCATCACGGTCGAGGACCCGATCGAGTTCGTGCATCGCAGCCAGCAGTCGCTCATCAATCACCGCGAAGTCGGCGTGCATACGAAATCCTTCGCTGCCGCGCTCCGCGGAGCCTTGCGTGAAGACCCGGACATCGTGCTCGTGGGTGAAATGCGCGACTTGGAAACCATCGAACTCGCGCTCACCGCCGCCGCCACGGGCCATCTCGTCTTCGGAACGCTCCACACGCCGAACGCGCCGAAAACCATCGATCGGATCATCGATGTCTTTCCCGCGAACCAGCAAAACCAGGTGCGCGCCGGTCTCTCCGAATCGCTCAAGGGTGTCGTCGCGCAGAATCTTTTCCGCCGCATCGACAAACCCGGCCGCGTCGCCGCGCTCGAAGTGCTCGTCGTCGATACCCCGATCGCCAACCTCATTCGCGAAGCCAAGACTCACCAGATTCCCGGCATGATGCAGGTCGGCAAAAAGAAGGGTAACCAGCCCCTCGACGACGCGATCATGGAGCATCTGCGCAAGGCGACGATTTCGCCGGAAGAGGCTTACGAGAAAGCTATCGATAAGAAGAAATTCCGCGTCTTCCTCAAGACTCCGCCGGATGACTTTGAAGATTAGCTAAATGCTAGTTATCACTCGTGATCCGTGAAAACCGAAGCCAAGAGTCATTGGTATTTAACCACATGACCTATGAATATTTTTGGGCTGATGGCTCACGACGGGCAGGTGGACAGACCCTCAGTTCTCACGCGAGCGGGATCCAAATGCCAATGATCGCAATGGCTAACGAAATACTACGCACCTCACACTTCAAATTTTGACCGTCATCTAATAACCATGCGCCGCACTGAACTAGACTGCATCCTCGCCGACATGCTCGAAACGCATGATGGCATCTCGGACCTTAACTTTACCGTGGGCCGACCCTTTCAGGTCGAGACCTTCGGCCAGCTTATCCCGGCTGGTATCCAGCCGCGACTGTCCGGGCTTTCGCCTTATCAGACTGAACAGATTGCGATGCAGTTGATCGGTGGCGATACCCGGTTGCTGCGGGATCTTTTGCAGAAGGGTGCGTGTGATTGCAGCTATGCACTGGATGATCGTGCGCGGTTTCGCGTGAATATTTTCAAGCAGCGCGGGAACTTTGCGATCGTGATGCGCAAGATGCAGAGGGAAATGCCTTCGATCACCTCGCTCGGGCTCTCACCGATCTTCCGCGAGATGTGCCGCGAGAAGAATGGGCTCATCCTCGTGACGGGCGCGACGGGCAGCGGCAAGACGACGACGCTTTCCGCGATGCTAAATGAGATCAATGAACAGCAGGCGGTGCATGTGGTGACGCTCGAAGATCCGATCGAATTCGTCCACGAGCATAAGAAGGCGACTTTCAATCAGCGCGAACTCGGCTCCGACTTTCACTCTTTCCCGAGCGGTCTGCGCTCCGCGCTGCGGCAGGCGCCGAAGGTGATCCTCGTCGGCGAAATGCGCGACCGCGAGACGGTCGAGATCGCGCTGACGGCGGCTGAGACGGGGCATCTGGTGTTGAGCACGATTCACACGATCAATGCCGGGCAGGCGATCAACCGCATCCTCGGCATGTTTGCGCGCGAGGAGGAAGGCCAGCTCCGCACGCGGCTCGCGGATACGATGCGGTGGATCGTGAGCCAGCGACTCGTGCCGAAACTCGGGGGCGGCCGCGAACTCGTGAATGAAATCATGGGATCGAATTTGCGCGTGCGCGAAACGATCAACCTCGGCGAGGGCGAAACGCGCAGCTTTTACGACATCGTGGAGGCCAACGCGACGTTTGGCTGGACGACCTTCGATCAATCGCTCGGGCGAAGCTTTGAGAGTGGCAGCATCGATGCGGAGGTCGCCGATCTTTACGCGACGAACAAAGCCCGCATGACGCGATACATCGACGACATCAACAAACAGCGCGGGCTCGTGGAAGAGAAGCCGCTCGGCCTGCGGCTCGATCTCGCCGCCAGCGCCACGACTTCCGAAGCCATCTCCAACCTCCGCCTGAACGCCAAATGATTACTTCCATGGAACCCGGAGCCCGGCTGGACCTCTTCGAACCCGGCGACCGCACGCTGCTCGTCTGCCACGATGTGCCGGAGGTGCGCGACATCATCGTCGCGCAGTTCAGTGAGCTGAATTACAAAATCCACACCGGCCTTTACCTGGACGACATCCTCCTGAAGATGCGCACGCATCACTACGACACGATCGTCCTGTCCGCGAATTTCAACGCCGTGCCCTACGAGACATGCCCGATTTACCTCGCCGCGACTGGCGTCCCGCCCTCGCAACGGCGGCGGCAATTTCTTGTGCTCATCGGGCCGCAATTCAGCACGGGCGATGAGATGCAGTCCTTCGCCGCGAGCGTCGATCTGGGGCTCGGTCTGCAGGATGTGAAGACGCTCCGCCCCGTTTTCCGCCGCACGTCGCAGCGGCATCGCGCGCTTTACGCGACCTTTTACGACGCGGATAAAGTGGCC
>JANLQB010000410.1:0-9903 GCA_031367565.1 Verrucomicrobiota bacterium | reverse complement strand
TCCGCCTCCGTCTGCCGAAGCTCCGCCGTGCGCCGTTCGAGAATGATCATCTGCTCCTCCGCACTTCGCAGCGCCAGCCATCCGAGCACGATGCTCGGCAGCAGGACGGCGAGCAGGAAAATCCAGATGCTTTTTCTCATTGGGTGGCGGCGTTTGCGGCTACCGGAGTTTTCCGACAGCCGCATTAGTACCGCAGCGACGTTACCGCTTCTGATACTTATCCTGCCAGTTTTCGTACTGCACCTGCTTGCGAGTTGCCTTGCCGAGCTGGCCTTTGGATTCCACCTCCTGAGCGGCCTCTTCGAGTTTGCGATTTTCCAGCGCGAGCCCGGGAAGCTGCGATTGCGCGGGCGCGGCGGCGTTCCTCGTCATCTGGCTGCGCAACACCTGGGCGGCGTCCTTGCTCTTGCCTTCGTCCGCGAGCTTCACCGCGCGCTCTTTCGCGAGCCGGTTTTCCACGACGGACACCTCACGCGCGATGTCTGCGCGCTGGCTGCTCACCGACTTTTCCTCCTCGTCGGTGAAGCGCACATTCGCGGCCTGCTTTTGGGGCTCGGCCTTTTCACCGCTGGCTGGCTCGTATTTCAAATCCACCGCCGCGACTTCGATCGGCTCCGTGGTTTTCGCCTCGACCGCGCACCGCACGAGGAAACGCCGCTGGTCGCCGCCGAAATATTCCGGCAGCGAGATGTCCGCCGAACGGCCTCCACACTTGATTTCGGGAAGGCCGACGATCTCCATGATCTTCACGCCGTCTGGAACGGTGATGCGAATCGTGACTCCGCGCGCCACGAGCGTCCGCGCCGCGCCGAGTTCCTCCGCGAAAATGCCGGGCAGTTTCTCCGCATCGCGCACGTAGTAATAGTTCGCGTTGCTCGACTCCGCGAGCGCGGTCATGAGGTCTTCGTTGTAGTCGTCGCCGAGGCCGATCGTCGTCACGGACATGCCTTCGCCGCGCAGATCGCGGCCGAGCGAGGCGAGATCGCCGGGGCGACTCGGGCCGACATTCGCGAGCCCGTCCGAGAGCAGGACGATGCGATTTATAAACTCCCGATCGAGATTCCGCCGGAGTTGTTTCGCACCCAGCGTCACGCCCGCGTGGATCGCCGTGCCGCCGCCCGTTCGCACCCGGTCGATGCGCGATTTTAACGCCTCGCGATTGCGCTCACCACCGACTTTCTCCGGCGGAAGCAGCGCCTCCGCGTCATTGTCGAACGTGACGAGGGAGAAGAAATCGTCGTCCGCGAGTTTATCGATCGCGACGCACGCGCCTTGTTTCGCTTTCTCCAATTTCGCGCCCTGCATCGAACCGCTGCGATCGAGCACGACCGCCAGATTCATCGGCGCGCGCTTGGCACCGCGATCCGGCTTCTTCGCATCGAGATCCACTTGCACGATGACCTCGCGCGAGCCGCCCGTGTAAACAAGTTCGCGTTCGGGCGCGACGCGCAGCGTCACATCCGGCGAGGCCACGACCGCACGCGCAAACGCGCCGGCCACAAGCATGAAGAGATAGTTTCGTTTCATGCCCGCACGCTACGGCGACCCGCCGCGGATGGTGTCATAGCGGGGTGCGGGGTTTGTAAAAGAATTGTCAGCGCGGAGCCTAGCTGGCAATTTTCACGGATCATGCCCACTGCCTCCAAGCCTTTCTGGTCCGGCGTTTTCCCCGCGATCACCACGCAACTCAAACGCGATCAGTCGCTCGATCTCGACGGCACCGCGCGCCACATCGAGGCGCTGCTCGATTCAGGAGTCACCGGGCTCATCATGCTCGGGTCGCTCGGAGAAAATCAGTCGCTCGAATCTGACGAGAAGCGGCTCGTGATGGAGCACGCGGTGAAGACGGTGGGCGGTCGCGTGCCGGTGTTGAGTGGCGTGGCGGAGTCGAGCACGGCGGCGGCCTGCCGATATGTGCGCGATTGCGAACGGATGGGCGCAGATGGCTTCATGCTGATGCCCGCGATGATTTACAAGACGCCCGATCCCGCGGAGACGCTCGCGCATTTCCGCACGGTGGCGAAGGCGACGGGGCTGCCGATCATGGTTTACAACAACCCGATTAGCTACGGGAACGACATCACGCCGGAGATGTTCGCGCAGCTCGCGTCGGTGAAGAATTTCGTGGCGCTGAAGGAATCGAGCGGGAACACGCGGCGCATCACCGATCTGCACAATGTCGTCGGCGACCGTTACGCGATTTTTACCGGCGTGGATGATCTCGCACTGGAAAGCGCGGTGCTCGGGATCGACGGCTGGGTCGCGGGAACGGGCATCGCTTTTCCCGAGGAAAATCAGACGCTGTGGGAGTTGATGCAGGCGGGTGAGTGGAAAAAAGCGGTGGAAATTTACCGCTGGTTTACGCCTCTGCTGCACCTCGATGTGCATCCGAAATTCGTGCAATACCTCAAGCTGTGCGTGCAGGAATGCGGGCTCGGGACGGAGTGGGTGCGCGCCCCTCGGCTCACGCTCTCCGGCGCGGAGCGGAAGGCCGTGTTGAAGGTGATTCACGACGGGATCGCGAGTCGGCCTAAGCTGCCAAAGAGAAAATAGGCGCTTGCGCTTCTGGTCAAATTGACCAAATACTCCACATGAAAACTTCGGTTTCACTTTACGAAGCCAAGACTCAGCTCTCCACGCTGCTGCGCGATGTGGAAGGCGGAGCCGTAATCACGATCACGCGGCATGGCAAACCTGTCGCGGAATTGCGCAAGCCGGTTACCAAGAATAAAGCACAGAGGGGCTGCCTGAAGTCGCCGAATTTTTACATGGCGGACGATTTCGATGCACCGCTCGCGGAGTTTGCCGAATACATGCCCGCTGAAGAGGACACCCTTCGCGTGGCCGAAGACCGGCCTGCCCCGCGTGGAAAAGCGCGGAAGAAAGCATGAGGCTGCTGCTCGATACCAACGCGCTCATCTGGTTCGTCACGGATTCGCCGAGGATGCCTGATCGCTTGAAAGACCTGCTCGAAACGGACGGGACGGAGACTTTCGTCAGCTTCGTTTCGCCATGGGAAATTGCGATTAAGACACGGCTCGGCAAACTCGATCTCGGGCGCTCGTTGCATCCAGAAATCGCACGGATGATCGTGCGCAATGGCTTCACCATGCTCGCGCCGGAATGGCAGGAGGCGCAGATGGTTGCCGAGATGCCGCTGCATCACGGCGACCCGTTTGACAGAATGCTGATTGCGCAGGCGTTGCGTCACGGGCTTACGGTGCTGACGCCAGATGCGCTGTGGGATCGCTACGGAATTTCGCGGCTGTGGACATGATCCGTATCATCGACTCGCACACGGGCGGTGAGCCGACTCGGGTGGTGATCGACGGCGGGCCGGATCTTGGGGGAGGTAGGGTGGCGGAGCGGCTCGCGGTGTTTCGGGAAAAGCACGATCGGTTTCGCTCGGCGGTGGTGAATGAGCCGCGCGGGTCGGATGTGCTTGTCGGGGCGCTGCTCGTGGAGCCGGTCGATCCGGCGTGTGCGGCGGGCGTGATCTTTTTTAATAACGCGGGCTGCATCCAGATGTGCGGGCATGGGACGATCGGGCTGATCGTGACGCTCGCGCATCTGGGCCGGATCACGGCGGGGGTGCATCGGATCGAGACTTGCGTGGGGACGGTGGTGGCGACGTTGCACGAAGACGGGCGAGTCTCGGTGGAAAATGTCGCGAGCTATCGACGTGAGAAAGCGGTTTGCGTCGATGTGCCGGGGATCGGCGTGGTGATGGGCGATGTGGCTTGGGGGGGGAACTGGTTTTTTCTCGTGGCACATCAGGAACCGGCGCTGCGTTTGGAGAATGTCGCGGCGCTGACCGACATCGCATCGCGCATCCGGCGGGCGGTGAATGCGCAGGGGTTTCCTGAAGTGGATCACGTCGAGCTAGTCGGCCCGGCGATCAAGGCGGGATCAGGCGCGCGGAACTTCGTGCTGTGTCCCGGCGGCGCGTATGACCGTTCGCCTTGCGGCACCGGCACGAGCGCGAAGCTCGCGTGCCTCGCGGCGGATGGGAAACTCGCGGAAGGAGAAACGTGGGTGCAGGAAAGCGTGATCGGGAGTGAATTCCGCGGCACGTTCCGCTGGGAGGATCGCGCGGCGGGGCGGATCGTGCCGACGATCACGGGCACGGCGTTCGTCACGGCGGAGGCGATGCTGATTTTGGATGATCGCGATCCCTTTCGCGATGGGCTGCGGAGCGACGTTTAGCTTGCCGCGTCTTTTCCGGAGGCGCGCTTGAAGTGGACCTCGATGATCCGCCGCCCGTCTGCTTTCGCGACCGTGACTTCGTATTCGTCGATGCGCGTGCGCTCGCCCTGTTTCGGCAGATGACCGATGAGGTGCGTGACGTATCCGCCGATCGTGCTCACGTCGGCGCTTTCGAGTTCGAGGCCCATCATGTCGTTCAATTCGTAAAGGCCGAGCGAGCCATCGACGGCGAATTCGTCCTCGGTCACTTTGCGGAGCTCGGGTTTTTCCGCGTCGAATTCGTCCTGAATGTCGCCCACAAGTTCTTCGAGCACGTTATCGAGCGTGACGATGCCGACGGTGCCGCCGTATTCATCGACGACGAGCGCGAGGTGGGCGTGTTTGCTGAGGAAAAAGGTGAGCAGCTTTTCCAGCGGCATCATCTCCGGCACAGGCAGCAGTTCGCGCTTGATCCGATGTAAATCGGGCGCGGGATCGCGGATCAGGGTGATGAGATCCTTGATGTGGACCTGGCCGACCGTCTGATCGAGATGGCCTTCGCAAAGCGGGAAACGCGTGTGCCGGCTTTCCTGCGCGGTCTTCAGATTTTCCTCGAACGAATCCTCCGTGTTCAAAAACAACACCTCACCGCGCGGCGTGGTGATGTCGCGCACGACGCGGTCGCGCATGTCGAGCGCGTTAATGAGGATTTCCTTTCCGAGCGCCGTGACTTTCTGGCTATTGGCACTTTCGGCGAGGATGACGCGGAGTTCTTCCTCGCTGTGCGCGAGTTCGTGTTCGCTGACGGGCTCGATGCGGAAGAGCCGCTTGAGCAGCGCGGTTGACGACATGTTGAGGAACCAGATCGCCGGGCGGAAAATCGCGTAGAAAAACTGGAGCGGACGGGCGACCCAAAGCGTCGCGGGGATCGGCTTGCGGATCGCGAGGATTTTCGGGGCCTGCTCGCCGAGCACGATGTGCAGGAAAGTGATCGCGGAAAACGCGAGCGCGAAAGAAACAGAGTGGATGACGGTTGCCGACTGGACGCCGAATTTCGAAAAAACGGGCTCGACCATCTGGGCGAGAAAAGGCTCGCCGATCCAGCCAAGGCCGAGGCTCGCGAGCGTGATGCCGAGCTGGCAGGCGGACAGATAGGCTTCGAGCCGCGTGGTGATGTCGCGGGCGAGCGAGGCGGTGCGGTTGCCTTCATCGACGAGAGGATCGAGCTGCGAACTGCGGATTTTGACGAGGGCGAATTCCGCAGCGACGAAGAAGCCGTTGAGGAAAACCAGCACGAGGATGCTCAGGAGTTTGAGCACGATCACATTCCCCGATTCCCACTCGGTGGCCGGACCCGTCGCGAGCGCGAGGAAGGTCGGAACGTTGATGAAACTGGACATTTACCGAAAAAAGAAACGAGTCGCGGAGCGTGGCTCCGCGACTCGATCGAAAGACTGCGGTGGGCTGGTTACCAGCTCGATTTCGTCACGCCCGGGATATACCCGTTCGAGGCGAGTTCGCGGAAGGTGATCCGCGAGAGCTTGAAGCGGCCGATGTAGGCGCGCTTGCGGCCAGTCACCAGGCAGCGCTTGCTTTGGCGGACAGGACTCGCGTCGCGCGGAAGCAGCGAGAGGCCGATGTAATCGCCCGCCGCTTTGAGTTCGGCGCGTTTCACGGCATACTTTGCCACGCAGGCGGCACGACGTTTTTCTTTTTCTAACCAGCTAGTTTTTGCCATAGGAAATGGGCGGCGAAAGTAATGGGCATGTCCGCGATTGCAACAGCTTTTTTTGCCAAATAACGAGATGGGTCGGCGTCGGCGGCATGGCGTGAGAAACGCTTTTCCGCTCCTGTTTTTCGAAAGTCACCCAATTTTGCGGTGATTCATTTCGATGAATTCATCAGACCAATCACGGCAAGTTACGCCAGCCAGCTTTCGATCTGCGTCGTGTCTTTCATCGGGCCGACGACGGCGACTCCGAGGCGGCCTCGGTTTAGGCAGTGGCACGCGCATTTTTGCACGTCTTCGGGGGTGACGGCTTGGATGCGGTGCTCGATTTCGGTGGGGTCGAGGACGTGGCGGTAGCTGAGGAGGCTTTCGCCCATCCACATCATCTGGTTCGTGGTGCTTTCGAGGCCCATCAGGGTTTGGCCGATGGTGTAGTCTTGGGCTTGGCGGAGTTCTTCTTTACTCGGTTTTTTCCGGCAGATGGATTCGATCTCGCGCAGGATGAGGCGGACGGCGGGCTTGAGATTTTTCGGGTCGAGTCCGGCGTAAAGTGAGAAGGCTCCGGCGTCTTCGAGCGTCACGGTGCTGGTCTGGACGCTGTAGCAGTAGCCGCGTTCTTCGCGCAGTTTTTGGAACAGGCGCGAGCTCATGTTTTCGCCGAGGATGACACTGAGGAGCTTGAGCGCGAAGCGGCGTTCGTCGCGGCGACCGAAGGCGTGGAAGCCCATCGCGAGATGCGTTTGCTCGGTGTCCTGCGTGAGGAGTGAGACGCGGGCGGGGCCTTCGCGAAGGCGCGCGCGGCTGAAGCGCGGGGTGCGTCCGGACGGGATGCGCTGGAGGATCGGCGTGAGGACTTCCATGACGCGCTCGTGCCGCAGCGGACCGGCGACGGCGATGATGGTGGTGCGCCCGACGTAGTGTTGACGCTGATATTCCAAAAGCTGCGCGCGGCGGAAGGCGCTGATCGTTTCCACCGTGCCGGTGAGCGGACGCCCGAGGGCGTGGTCGGGCCACATCGTTTGCGTGAGCATCTCCTGCGCGTGCTGCGAGGGGTTGTCGCGATACATCAGGATTTCTTCGCGGACGACATCGCGCTCTTTTTCGATCTCCTGTTTCGCAAAAACGCTGTGCCGATACATGTCACCGAGGACATCGCACAACCGCTCGAAATGCTGCACTGCCGCCTTCGCGTAGTAGCAGGTGTGATCCTCGGTCGTGAAAGCGTTGATGTATCCGCCGACGCCTTCGATCTGCTCGCTGATCTCTTTCGCCGAGCGCTGGCGCGTGCCTTTGAAAAGCAAATGCTCGATGAAGTGCGAGATGCCGCTGATTTCCGCTGTTTCGTGTCTGCCGCCGACTGCCGCCCAAAAACCCACGGAGACGCTGCGCATGTGAGGCATGTCAAAAGAGGCGATGCGGCAGCCGTTGGGCAGCGTGGTGACTTGGTAAGGATAATCCATTATGAAACGAACAGTTGGGCCGGTGCGGGCGCTTCCGTGCGCCGACACTCTCTACTCTAATCCCTCTCTTGCCTCCGATTTAGCGGCCTTCGGGGATTTCTTCGCCGCGCGCAGGGTGAGTACATGCTCGGCGAGTTCGATGTCGTGGGGGAAGGTGATCTTGAAATTCCAGCTCTCGTTTTTGTAGAGCGCGATCTTTTTACCGAGCTTCTGCACGGCGGAAACTTCGTCGGTGACGAGTTCGCGTTTGGCCATCACGGAGGCGTAGGCTTGCAGGATGAGTCCGGCGGAAAAAACCTGCGGCGTCTGCATGGCCCACAAGCCCGTGCGCTCCACGCTTTCCTGCACCATATGCTCGACGCTCGCGCGTTTCACCGTGTCGGGAATCGGCGAAGCACAGCACGCGGCACCGTGGACCTTCGCCATGTCGAGGACCGCGCGGATGAGCTTCGGCGTGACGAGCGGGCGCGCGCCGTCGTGGATGGCGACGAACTGGCAGCCTTCGCTCGCGACCGCTTGGAGCCCATTCCAGACGGAATCGTGCCGCTCTTTTCCGCCGGAGATGATCTTCTTGATCTTCGGCATCTTTTCGCCCGTGAGCAGTTTTTCAAATTCGCCGAGCCGATCCTCGCGGACGACCACGACGATTTCGTCGATGTCGCGGCAGTCGGAAAAGGCCTTGAGCGAATGCCAGATCACGGGCTTTCCGGCGAGCGGAGTGCAGAGCTTGTCAAAGCCCATGCGGCGGCTGCTGCCGGCGGCGACAATGATGGCGCTTACCATTTCAGATTTTTGATTTCAGATTTCAGATAAAAAGAAGGCGTCGCGCGCAATCGAACTGTGGCTCAGGAAAGCGCCGCATTCACTGCCGCGCTCAGGGCCTTGCCATCCGCGCGGCCCGCCGCTCGCTCGACCGCGATTTTCATTACCGCGCCCATCTGCGCTTTCGACGTTGCGCCCGCTTCCGCGACCGCAGCAGCGACGAGTTCATTCAACTCCTCCGCCGACAAAGCCTGCGGCAAATACGTCGAAAGCATTTCCGCCTCCGCCTTCTCCTTCTCCGCGAGTTCAGGCCGGTTGCCCTTGGTGAAACTCTCGATCGAATCCTGCCGCTTCTTCATCTCTTTCCGGACGACCGCGAGCGCATCCACGTCGCTCAAAACAAAGTTCAGTCCCTCTTTTTCGATCGAGAGATTTTTCAGCGCCGTCTTGAGCATCCGAAGCACATTCAGGCGTTCGGGCTGCCGGGCTTTCATTGCCGCTTTGATGTCGTTGTCGATGCGTTCTTGGAAAGACATGGGCGCAGAGGCTACGCGCTTCTCCCAGCGCGGCAATTTTTTTTGCGCGGCCCTTTACATCGGGAAACCTAAAAGCCAAAACCGGCGGCCAAAAAATCGTCAACTCACCACAACCAATCCAAAAACTGATTCAATTATGAGCGTCATCCAAGAATTCAAAAACTTCGTCTTAAAAGGAAATGTGGTCGATCTCGCCGTGGGCGTCGTCATCGGTGCGGGGTTTGGTAAAGTCGTCGATTCCGTCGTGAAAGACGTGATCACCCCGCTGATCGGACTGCTGGGCGGACAGCCGGATCTTTCAGCCGTGAAAATCTCCAGCATCGCGGTCGGCAATTTCATCAACGCCGGGCTCGCATTCCTCATCCTGGCAGCCGTCGTATTTTTCCTCGTGGTGAAACCGATGAATGCCCTGCTCGCCCTGACGATGAAAAAGGCCGAGGAAAAACCGGCAGTACCACCACCGATCCCCGAGGACGTGAAGCTCCTGATCGAGATTCGCGATCTGCTGAAAAGTAAGCCTTAAAGTTTCCGCCGGTGCCGTTTGAGGCGTCGCGTGAGGTCGCCTTCCGCGTCGCTCAGCAGCCGCCGGAGATGGTCTGTCGAAATCGCGACCGCGCCAAAAGACTCCGCCGTCTGGCGCTCCATGTGATCATCCGTGGCTACGGACATCTCGTGCTCCGACGCATATTTCGCCACGAGCCGCTCCACGATTTCATCCGCAGTCTGCCCCGCGCCGCTGTAGAAAATCTGAATCCCGCCGGGCTCGCTCGCCTCATTCGCGGCCTCGCCTTTTCCATCGAAAACCGCGACCACGCGGACGCCCGTCGCGTCCTGATACGTCGTCAGCCGCCGGACCAATACATCCCGCGCCGACGCCGTGCGCCGCGTGTGAATCTTCCGCAAATCCTCCCAGGCGAAAATGACGCTATGGCCATCGACGAGAAGGTAGCGCACGCTCGCGGCGCGTTCCCTTTTACTCCGCTGCCGGAGCGGCCGCCGCAACAGGCGCAGCCGGCGCAGCCGCCTTCTTCTTCGCCGGGGCTTTTTTCTTCAAGGGCTTGCGCACGGAAGAAGTGAGCGCCTTGATCTTCTTGCGTTCGATGTAAGCGAGGCGACGACGGCGTTTCTGAATTTTGTTAGTTTGCTGGCCCATAAATTTGTTGGAGTGAGGGCGCGTTTGTTAAGGGAAGCAGCGCACGCGGTCAAGGGGCGGTCGGAAAATGTTTCAGGC
>JANLQB010000400.1:0-4573 GCA_031367565.1 Verrucomicrobiota bacterium | reverse complement strand
GGTCGCCGCCTCCCGCGCTACCTCAAACTTCATGAGGCGATAGAGTTCCTGCTGCATCGGTGCGAGCGGCAGCTTGGCCAGCAAGCGCGTCACCGGCGGAAGCCCAAGCTCCTTCTTATTCGTTCGCACATAGACCGGGCGCATGAGTTCCACAACGTTCTCAGCCGTCGCCGGTATCTCGGGATAGAGGAAAGCAAACTGCGGGATCAGATCTTCAGTCGCCTGCGGCATCGGCGTACCGGACATGATGAGCTTGCCCACAGGCAAATGGGATAGCCCCAGCGTTGCGCGTGCTGTCTGCTTGCCGACACCGCTTTTGATGCGGTGGCTCTCGTCCAGAAAGACGTGAATGCTGTGGCGTGCGCAGTGAGTCGCCATCATATCGGAAACACGGGCGAGTTGCTGATAGGTGATCAGCATGAACCGCGGATCTTCATCCAGTAGCTTCGGTATCTTATCCTTCCCGCCGCGCAGTCGAACAAAGGCGGCGTTCAGGTGCGGCATACAAACTTGAATCTGCTCGTCCCACGCCGCGAACGCGTTTTTCGGTGCGATGACTAATAGGCGCTCGTCGGTCTTTGCCTTGTAGAAGAAGCAGGCCAGCGCCTCAGTGGTCTTGCCCGCTCCCGGCACCGAAAGAGAGGACAGCGCGCGCATCGTCTTCGCGGTAGTCAATTTTCAGCATACGCCATTGGCTAGTTTCCGCTCTCGGCGAACCTACCCTTCGATTGGTCGAGTCGCACTCATTGCAGAACCGGTATCACGCCCTGACCGCATACCCGCTGGAACCACCCGTAAACGTTTCCGTATTCGAGAAACGTGCAGATTTCGTTGAGACCACTTGCGCGGAAGGTTGGTCGGTTCAACTGGCGAACGAACTGCGCACGTCGCGCTCCGTTCGCGATAACACGGTAGGTTTGGCTGCTCTTTGAGCAAAGGTGGACATCGTTGAAGCGCAGCAACGCCGAGTAAATTGCAGTCGTGTGCTCGACCTCGAACATGCCACGAAGTTCATTCGATCCTCGTTGAAGCCAGATGCAGTCAATCTCTTGGAGGATGTCATTCACCTCAGCCAGCGGCGCAGGCAATTCTTCGCGACAGTGGATCTCGCCAACCAACGCGGATTCCAGTCGGCCTCGGTCGTTCTGCGGAACCCAAATGTCGTAGCCTTTCGCCGCGCCTATCGCGGAGACGATTGATTGAACCTGCCAGTGAGAAAGCTCCGGGAATAGCGCACTCGGTTCATTTTTGATTAAGTGGTCGAGCTGCTGCCAACCGCTGAATCCCTCAAGATTGAAGCGCCCAAGGCGCGCGACATAGAGTTCAAGGCTATCGGCTTCAACGTAAAGCTGTGCCTTGTATTGCCCGTCGGCAGCCGGGCTGACTGATCGAAAGAGTTCCTCGTAGGCACTGAAGGGGAGAAGCAATGGTTCGACCTGTTGATCCCAGAGGAAGACGATAAAGGCGGGTTGTCCCTCAAGTTGGTTTAGGTCTTCCCTTCGGAGTCCGTAGAACGCCGTCCCGCGCTCGTGGAGTTTTGAGTAGCGGATGTAAATGCGGGCGATGCCGTTTCCCAAGTCGAAGAGCGAATTACTGTTCGGCAGTTTCGTAAGCCCACCGACCCGCGACCGAAGCCCCTCCAGAAATGCGTCTTTTACAGGATTTGGCATCTGCGCTCGTCGATCTTCTCTCCCACCTTCACGCAGCGATAGCTAGGTCAGCGTTCCATTCGCAGCCCCAGAGTCGCCGTCCGTGCATAGCCGCAGCAACGCCCGCCGAAGCGACACCGGCAAATGGATCGAACACGAGATCGCTCTGGTTTGTGAGCGCCAGCACAAGCCGCTCGATCAACCCGACTGGAAACTGGCATGGGTGGCTCGTCTTCTCGATGTGGTTGCTTTTCACGTTCGGAATGTTCCAGACATCTTCTGGATTTTTTCCCAACGGGTGCCCGGAGAATTGACCCGCTTTTGGCCCCTTGAAATGCTTTTTACCCGGATACTTCGCCGGCGTGCGCACCGCGTCCAAATTGAAGGTATAGTTATCCTTCTTCGATTCCGTTTTCGTATACCACATCACGACTTCGTAGCGGCCAGAGAATCGCCGCTGAGTGTGCAGCCCATGCCCGAACTGCCAGACGATCCGGTTTCGTAGCTGGAGGCGATGCTTTTTGAAGATCGGAGCAAACTCGATGTCCAATGGGAAAATCTCGTTGTCGTCCACGTAGTTTCCGACCTGCCAGATTACATGTGATAACGGAATCACGTCGCTTGCGGTCATCTTTCGACCAGGCTTTAGCAGACGCGCCATCGTCCGGTCGTCATCCAGCACCGCCTCGCAGATTCGAGGGTTTGAACCGAATTCCCGTTCGAGTTTCATGATCAATTCTACAAAACTAGATGCGTCTGCTGCCGCTGGCGAGGACGAAGCGGAAAGCGCAGGGCCGGTCATGGAGGCTAGCTTTGCCGTGCTGGTGGCGCCGCCTGGAGCGCTGGAGCTGCGACCGTGCTGCGGGATGATTTGCCGTGAGCATTTTGCTCCACGTAAATCTGCTGCTCCCAGCTATTCTGGAAGCCGCTGGCGCAGCCGCGCGAGTTGTTCGTCGAGGCGACCGCGCGCGGGCTTCGCGTCGGATGTCGTTTGCTCGGTCGCGCCGGCGGGCTTCACGATGGTGCTGCCGGAGCCGCCGTAGCTGGTAATCCCGGACGTGAGCTGCACGTCGTCTTCGAGTTTCCGCAGGGGCGGGATGCCGGAGGCCTGCATCACGCCGTGGTAGGCGCGCACGGCTTCCTCTGGCGAAATGGCGTGCTCGACGATGCCGCGCAGCATTTCGATGAAGGCGAGTGGGTGCTCGGCTTGATTGATTTTGCGACCGAAGAGCGCGACGCGGGCACCGTATTTTTGCGCTTCGGCGATGAGCTTGAAGGCATCGTAAGTCGTCCCGGCGCCGCCGCCGAGGATGCCGACGACGAGGTTTGGATCGTAGGCGGCTAGCTCTTCCATCGCTTTTGGGCCGCGATAGACGATTTTTAAAAAGACGGGCCGTCCGCGCTCGGTCACGCCGGCGAGGCTGCGGATGATGTGGTCGTTGATGAAGCCATCGACCATGTCCGCGGAGATACCGGGATCGACGTTCGGGTCGAAGACTTCGAGGAAATAGCGGAAGGATTTCCGCTCGGCTTCTTCGCGGAATTCCTTGAAGGCGCGCAGCGTTTCGTAGTCTAGCGCGAGGTTGTTGGTGAAAGTAACCGAGTAGAGTCCTAAGTCGGCACCTATATGTGGAGAGTTAGGTTCACAATCTATCTTACCGCATTTGATGTGGTCGATGGTTGCGGTGCGAAAGGGGCGCGACGGCTCCTTGATGTATTCCGCGCCGCGGATGACCCAGATGTCGGTGGCGTCGTTCGCGCGCGCGGCGGGTGTGATGTGCGAATTCTCGAAGAGCCGCTCGTTGATCGCGAGCTGTTCGATGTTCGACGCCGAGCAAAGCATGATGTCGATGAGGCCCTGCTGCACGACGTCGCGGATTTGCTGACGGTATTCCGGCAGCGTTTTCCACCGCATCTCCGACTTCAGCACGCGCTCGGGATTGAGCGGGCGCTTCTGCCCCGGCGCGGTGATGCCGAACGCCATGTCGGCGTCCTTCGCATCGGCGATGATGAACGCCTTGCTCCCCGAGGGATTCGCCCGGATGTCGGCGATTTTCTGGTCGAGCGACTTTTGCATCCGGGAAATGGTCAGCCTTGCACCTTGCCGAGCGTGTCCTTGAGCGCCTTGGCTGAGCTTTGCAGGCCGTTGAGTTCCTTCGGCCAAAGCTCGATCTCGATCTGCTGCAAGACGCCCGCGCGACCGACGACCGTCGGCACACTGATCGACACGTCGCGGATCCCGTAGGTGCCTTTCACCAAGGCCGACACGGGCAGGATGCGGCGGCGATCGAGCGCGATGCAGTCGATCACTTCGCGGATCGCGACGCCCACGGCCCAGCCCGCGCCGCCTTTGCGCGAGATGACTTCCGCGCCGCTCTTTTGCGTGCGCTCGAAGATTTGCGTTTGGAACGTCGGCGTGACTCCGGCGAATTTCGTGAGCGGGAATCCATCGACGGTCGCGGAGGACCAGATCGGCACCATCGAGTCGCCGTGTTCGCCGAGGATCATCGCGCGGACCTGCGAGGGCGGGAGCTTGATCGAGTCGGCGATCAGCGAGCAGAAGCGCGAGGTATCGAGCATCGTGCCGAGGCCGATGACCTGGCTTTCCGGCAGGCCCGTTTCCTTCCAAGCGAGATAAGTCAGGATATCGACCGGATTGGAGACGACGAAAATGATCGCGTCCCTCTTAATCCCCGCGGTCTTCAGGCTCGCGATGATTCCGCGGAAAAGCGTGACGTTGCGGTTGATGAGATCGAGCCGCGATTCGTCGGGCTTTCGCCGCAGACCAGCCGTGATGCAGATGATGTCCGCGTCGGCGCAGTCGGCGTAGTTGCCGGCGCGGATGACCTGATCGCTGCAAAACGCCGCGCCATGCAGGAGGTCGAGCGCCTCACCTTCCGCGGTCGCCTGGTTGGCATCGAGGA
>JANLQB010000392.1:0-2950 GCA_031367565.1 Verrucomicrobiota bacterium | reverse complement strand
ACATGCGCGCAAAGCCGATCGCCGCCTCGACACGCGCGATGGCGCACTGGCCGAGAATGACCAAGTGCGCGCGATTGTTCCCGGCGATCTCGATCACAGCGAAGCCGCGCTCCGCATTTCCTCGACCGATCCCGACGAAGTGATGCCGCCACCGAAGAGCGACAAGAAGCTGACCTCGGAACAGGTGGCGCTTTTGAAACGATGGATCGCGGAAGGTGCGAAGTATGAGCCGCACTGGTCGCTCATCTCGCCGGTCAAAGCGAAGGTCCCAGCGCGCGGGAATCCCATCGACGCCTTTATCCTCGCGCGACTCGAAAAGGACGGGCTCAAACCTTCTCCCGAAGCGAGCAAGACCACGCTGATCCGCCGCGTGAGCTTCGATCTCACTGGCCTGCCGCCGACGCTCGCGGAGGTCGATACCTTTCTCGCGGACAACTCGGCGGATGCTTACGAAAAGCTCGTCGATCGCCTGCTCTCATCGCCGCGTTACGGCGAGCGCATGACGCGCGACTGGCTCGATCTTTCGCGCTACGCGGACACGCACGGCTACCATCTCGATTCGGGGCGCGACATGTGGCTGTGGCGCGATTGGGTGATCGCGGCGTTCAATGCGAACCAGCCGTTCGATCAATTCACCGTCGAGCAAATCGCGGGCGACCTGCTCCCGCATGCGACCGACGAGCAGAAGATCGCAACCGGTTTTCACCGCAACGCGATGATCAACTACGAAGGCGGCGCACTGGCGGAGGAATACCTGACGCAATACATCAAGGATCGCGTGGCCACGACTGCGACGGTGTATCTCGGCCTCACGCTGCAATGCGCGGAGTGCCACGATCACAAATTCGATCCGGTGACGCAGAAGGAGTTTTACCAGATGTATGCGTTCTTCAACGCGGTGCCGGAGAATGGCATCGACGGCTCACGGGGAAACGCCGCGCCGCTTCTTTCGCGGCCCACGCCGGGGCAGCAGGAGCGGCTCGCGGAATTGCAGGCGGAAAAAACGCGGGCGGAAAAAGACCTGAAGGACGCGCAACAACCCGCGCTCGAAAAATCATCGCCCGCCGCGAAGCTTCTTCACGACAAGGTCTCCGCAGCAGCGACGTCGCTCGATTCTTTTCAGAAAACGATCCCGACAGTGATGGTGATGCAGCAGTCGGAGAAGCCGCGCGAGTCGTTCGTGCTCGTGCGCGGGCAATACGATCAGCACGGCGAAAAGGTGGATGCGGACGTTCCGGCGAGTCTGCCGCCGCTGCCAGCGGGCGCGCCGCGCAACCGGCTCGGCCTTGCGCAGTGGCTCGTCGATCCCGCGAATCCACTCGTCGCGCGCGTGACGGTGAATCGCTTTTGGCAAAGCCTCATGGGCAAGGGCATCGTGAAGACTTCGCAGGATTTCGGTTCGCAGGCGGAGTGGCCGAGTCACCCGGAATTGCTCGACTGGCTGGCGGTGGATTTCGTGGAAAACGGGTGGGATGTGAAGCGGCTGGTGAAACAGATCGTCACCTCCTCCACCTACCGGCAAGTGGCCCGCATCACGCCGGAACTTCGCGAGCGCGATCCGGAAAACAGGCTCTACGCGCGCGGGCCGCGCTTCCGGCTCGGAGCGGAGGAAATCCGCGATGCCGCACTCGCGGCGAGCGGTCTGCTGGTGGAAAGAATAGGCGGCCCGAGCGTGCGCCCATATCAGCCCGCTGGCTTGTGGGAGGAGCTTTCCTCGCGCACGGACAGCGATAACTTTTCCGCGCAAAAGTTCGTGCAGGATCACGGTGAGAATCTTTACCGGCGGACGATGTACACATTTTGGAAGCGGACCTCGCCGCCGCCCTCGCTCACGACCTTCGATGCGCCGGATCGTGAAAAATGCACCGTCAATCGCGACCGCACGAACACGCCGCTGCAAGCGCTCGTGCTCATGAACGACCCGACCTACGTCGAAGCCGCCCGCAAACTGGCCGAGCGCATGATGACAGAAGGCGGTGCCTCGCCCGCAGAACGAGTCGCCTTCGCCTTCCGCCTCGCGACCGCGCGGATGCCTTCGGAAAACGAGACGAAGTCGCTGGTTACCCTTTTTGAAAAACAGCGCGCTCGCTTTGCCTCCACGCCTGAACAAGCCACGGCACTTCTTTCCATCGGAGAATCCCCGCGCAACGAAAAACTAGATGCCGCCGAACTCGCCGCCTGGACGAGTGTCGCGAGCACGATCTTGAACCTCGATGAAACCGTCACCAAAGGCTGATCGCACGCCATGAACGAAATCGACCACCTCTTTGCTCATTCCCAAACGCGCCGACAATTTTTCGGGCGCACAGCCACCGGCATCGGCGTCGCCGCGCTCTCCTCCCTGCTCGATCGCGATCACGTCGCCGCCGTCACACAATCCGGCGCGCCGAAGAACGCGACGCACGGAATCCTGAAGGCGCTGCACCACGCCCCGAAGGCGAAGCGGGTCATTTACCTGCACCAATCCGGCGCGCCTTCGCACATCGACCTCTTCGATTACAAACCGAAGATGAAAGAATTCCACGGCCAGGAATTACCGGGCTCGATCCGCATGGGGCAGCGGATCACGGGCATGACTTCAGGACAGGCGAAGTTTCCCGTCGCGGCCACGAAGTTTCAGTTTTTGCAAAGCGGCAAGGCGGGCATCTGGTTGAGCGAACTGCTGCCGCACACTTCGCGCGTCGTCGATGACATCTGCTTCGTCCGCTCGATGCATACGGAGGCGATCAATCACGATCCGGCGATGACGTTTTTCCAAACGGGCAGCGAGCAGCCCGGCCGCCCAAGCCTTGGCGCGTGGCTCAGCTACGGCATCGGCAGCGAGAATCAGGATTTGCCTGCGTTCATCGTGCTCATCTCGCAGGGCACCGGCGAACTCAACGACCAGCCGCTTTTCTCGCGTCTCTGGGGCACGGGATTTCTTTCGCCGTCGCATCAGGGCGTGAAATTT
>JANLQB010000371.1:0-9466 GCA_031367565.1 Verrucomicrobiota bacterium | reverse complement strand
CGAAGCGCATCGACACGATCTCGCTGCAAACCGACGAGGATTACGTGCCCGCGTTGCGCAATTTTTTCCGCACCCGCGAGCGGCGGCTGATGATTCGATGATCCTCCTCGCCGCGCTCAATCAAGCTCCACCCGCGCCTCCTGCGCTGCCCGGCGAAGCGCCGATGCCGGAAATCCGCGACATCGCGCCGCCGATGGACATTTTCCCGTATCCGCCGTGGATGGTCGTGGTCGCGGCGATCCTCGCGCTGGCCGTCGTCGCGGGCCTCGTGGCGCTCATCGTGAAAAAGATGCGCGACCAACCGAAGCCGCCGCCGCCTACGCCGCGCGAAATCGCCACCCGCGAACTGGAAGCGCTGCGCCCGCAAGTCGAGCGGCAGACGCCGTATGATTTCAGCATCGCCGTGTCGGATGTCCTGCGCACCTTCATCGGACGGCAATACCGGCTGCACGCGCGCGAGCAGACTTCGGCGGAATTTCTGTCGGCGATTTCACGCTCGGTGAAGTTTTCGGAAAACGAGAAGAGCCTGCTCACCGGGTTTTTGGAGCGGTGCGATCTCATCAAATTCGCGCGCATCGACGCGACGAGTGCGGACAGCGCGCAGCTTTTGGAAAGCGCGATCCAATTTGCGCAAGGCGAGCGGATATGAATTTTTTCGGCGAATCCCTCAACTTCACGCATCCGTGGCTGCTGCTGCTCCTGCTGCTGCTCCCGCCGCTCGCGTTTCTCGCGGGCGCAAAAGGTCACGCGCCGGCCGTCGTCTTCTCCTCGCTCGCGCCGATCCGCGCGTCTGGAAAACCGCGTCGCGCGAAACGCGGAAGCATTTTACTCAGCCTGCTGCTGCTCGGGCTCACGCTGCTCATCGTCGCGCTGGCGAGGCCGCAGCTCGGTCGCACGTTGAGCCACGTGCAGGCGAGCGGGATCGACATCATGCTCGCGATCGACGTTTCGCGATCGATGATGGCGGAGGATCTTTCCATCGGAAATCAGCGCGCGAACCGGCTCGAAGCGGTGAAAAGCGTGACGCAGAAATTCATCGAAGCCCGGCCCCATGATCGTATCGGAATCCTGTGCTTCGCGGGTCGCCCGTATCTCGTGAGCCCGCTCACGCTGGATCACGACTGGTTGCTGCAAAACCTGGAGCGCGTCCGCATCGGGCTCGTGGAAGACGGGACGGCGATCGGCTCGGCCATCGCCTCCGCTTCGAACCGGCTGAAGGACAAGAAGGCGAAGAGCAAAATCGTGGTGCTGCTGACCGATGGCGATAACAACTCCGGCAAGGTGACGCCCGCGACTGCGGCGGAGGCGGCGAAGGCGCTGGGGATCAAGGTTTACACCGTCGGAGCGGGCACGCGCGGGTATGCGCCGGTGCCGGTGCAGGACATGTTTGGGCGGACGGTTTACCAGAACGTGAAAGTGGAAGTGGACGAGAAGACGCTCACGGAAATCGCGACGATGACGGATGCAAAATACTTCCGCGCGACGGATGGGAAATCGCTGGAGGAGATTTTCGGGCAGATCGACAAGCTGGAGAAATCGACCGTGGAGCTGGATCAGTACAGGCAATACCGCGATTTGTTTGCGTGGTTTTTGGTGCCGGGATTTGCGCTGATCGCGATCGAGGTGCTGCTGGGGCAGACGATTTGGAGGAGGCTGCCGTGACGTTTGCGCAACCGCTCTGGTTTTGGTCCTTCGCGCTGCTGCCGCTGCTCGTGATCGTGTTTTTTCAAAGCGAACGCAGCCGGCGTGTCTTGCTGGGGAAGTTGATCGCATCGCGTTTGCACGATCGCCTCGTGGGGACGGTGAGCGTGGTGAAGCGGCGGTGGCGGTTTGCGTTTGTGCTGCTTGGGCTGGCGGCGCTGATCGTGAGTCTGGCGCAGCCGCGATACGGTTTTACGTGGCAGGAATCGAAGCGTCGCGGACGGGACATCATTATCGCGATCGACACTTCAAAGAGCATGCTGGCAACCGACCTCGCACCGAACCGGCTGACACGGGCGAAGCTCGCGGCACAGGATCTCGTTACGCAATTGCCGGGCGATCGGGTGGGCGTGATCGCGTTTGCGGGCGGGGCGTTTTTGCAGGCTCCGCTGACGGCGGACGCCAATGCGGTTCTCACCTCGTTGCAGGAGCTCGACACGGAGATCATCCCGCGCGGCGGGACGGATATTGCGGGGGCGATCCGGACGGCGATGGATGCGTTTGGGAAAGGCGAGAGCGATCACCGTGCGCTGATCATTTTCACCGATGGCGAAGAGCTGGATGCGGACGGGATCAAGGAGGCGGAGAAGCAGAAGGAGACCCTCAAGATTTTCACCGTCGGGCTCGGCTCGGCGGATGGCGCGCTGATTCCGCTGCCGGGGGCGCGTGGCGGGACGGAGTTTTTGAAGGACAATGACGGCCAGATCGTGAGATCGAAGCTGGATGAAGATCGTTTGCGAAAAATTGCAGAAGCGGGCGGAGGCTTCTACCTTCGGCTCCAGAATAGCCGCGAGCAGATGGGGCAGCTCATCCGCGACGGCCTTGGAAAAATGACCGAATCCGACATCGACGCGAAAGTTTCCCGCCAGCCGGTCGAGCGCTACCAGTGGCCGCTCGGCGGGGGGATTTTGCTGCTCGCGATTTCGATGCTGATCGGCGAGCGGCGGCGGGCGACGATGGTGATGGGGCTGTTCTTTTTGAATGCGGCGGCTTTTGGAAAAAATGCGGGTGTCGAGGCGTATGAGCGGAAGGATTACAAGGACTCGGCAGAGCGGTTTTCAAAGCAACTGAGGCTGCGCCCGGAGTCGCCAGAACTGCATTTCAACCTCGGCAGCGCGGCGTATCAGGCGGGCGATTTGGACCAGGCGCTGGTGGCTTTCAGCAAGGCAGTGACTTCGCCGGACCCGACGCTGCACGCGAAGGCGGAATACAATTTGGGCAACACGCTTTTCAAACGCGGCGCGGAGCTGAAGGAAAAGGAGCCAAAGATTCAGGAGTGGAAAAATGCACTCCAACATTATGACCAGGCGCTGAAGGTGGAGCCGAAAAATTCGGACGCGAAATACAATCGCGATCTCGTGGCCAAGATGATCGAGGCGCAGGAGAAGCAGCAGCAGCAGGAGCAGCAAAAAAAGGACGATCAGAAAAAAGACGACAAGAAGCAGGATAAGAAGGACAAACAGGACAAAGACAAAAAGGACTCGAAGGACGGGGAGAAGAAGGATCAGGAAAAGGGCAACAAGGGGGAGCAGAAGGATGAACAGAAGGAGGATGGGAAAGACGGCGAGGAGAAGGATTCCAAGGAGGAAAAAGGTAAAGATGGGGAGAAAAAGGATGGGCAGAAGGGCGATAAGAAGGACGAGAAAGGCAAGAACGGCGAGGAGTCGCAGCCGGAGCCCGCCGAGCCGAAGGAGAAAAAAGAGGGCGAGCTGAAGGAAGCGCCGCAATTCGACAAAGACTCGAAGGAGGCGCAGGAAGCAGCCGAACAGGCGGAGTCCGAAACGGCAGCAGCGGAAGGGCGGATGACGGAACGGCAGGCGAAGAGCTTGCTGGATTCGCTGAAGGCGGAGGATGCGAAAGTGCATCTGCTCGATCCGCGCGAACAAAAACGGCCCGGCCGTGTCATACGGGACTGGTGATTTTCGCATGAATTCGTCGCTCTGTTTTTCACGCTTTTTCTTCGTCGTCCTGGCCGCATGGCTGGAGGCTTTCGGCCCGGTCGCGCGCGCGGAAACGAAGGCGACGGCGACCCTTTCCCAGACGACGATCGCGCCCGGCGATGCGATCTCGCTCACGATCGACGTGTCGGGCGTCCAGCAACTCACCCCCCCGCAGGTGATCGAAGTCGAGGGGCTCGACGTCCACTACAGCGGTTATCAGCAAAGCACCCGGATCGAGAACGGGCGCGTGGAACGGAGCGTGACGCTGACTTATGTCGTATCGGGAGATACGCCGGGCGCGTTCATCATTCCGGCGGTCGAGATCAAAACGGGATCAGGTGTTTTGAAAACGGACCCGGTGCATCTGCGGGTCGAAACCCCCGCGCCGGGCACGCAAAAACCTGCGGCGAATGGCGATGAACCGCTGACGTTTGTGCAGATCGAGGTGCCGAAGAAGACGGTGTTTCTCGGCGAGGCGGTGCCGGTCGTGGTGCGGCTGTATGTCGATAAGCGCATCCGCTGGCGCATTGAGGAAATGCCGGTGCTCGAAGGAGAGGGGTTTACGAAGGTGAAATTTCCGCGCCCGCGCGAGGACACCGTTCGCAAGGATGGGCGCGACTATGAAGTGCTCACTTTCCGCACTTCGATTTCGCCGGGGAAAGCGGGGACGGTGACGCTGGGACCGCTGGATGTGTCTTTCGTGGCGTCGATTCCACGGGCGAAGAGGGCGCGGCCTCGCAATCCGCTTGATCTTTTTGATGACGGGTTTTTCAACGAACCGTTCGGTCCATTTGGCCAGATGGAGCGGCGCAAGGTGGCGGCGGAACCCGTCGAACTTGAGGTGAAGCCGCTGCCGGTAGCGGCGCGTCCGGCGGATTTTTCGGGGGCGATCGGGAAGTTTGAGATGGCCGTCGAGGGCTCGCCGAAGCAGGTGAAAGTCGGCGATCCGGTGACGCTGAAAATGCACATCACCGGGTCGGGAAATTTCGACCGCGTAAATGCGCCGACGCTGGTCGAACCGAAAGGATGGCATGCTTACGAGCCGAGCAATGTTTTCAGTCCGAACGATGAGATTTTGACGAACGGCACCAAGAGTTTCGAGATGGCCGTGGTGCCGGAGGAAAAGAAAACGCAGATGCCGCAAGTGCGGTTTTCGTATTTCGATTCCGACACGGAAACGTATGTGACGCTGACGAGCGATCCTGCTCCGCTCAACGTGGAAGGCGGTACACCGCCCGCGCCCGCGCCGATCGCGAAGGCGAAGGCGGAGCCCGAATCACCGCCCGCGCCAGAACCGCCGAAGGAAGTGGTGCAGGACATCGCGGGACTGAAATATGAATTCGGCGCGGCGCGGGATTCGTTCGAGCCGAGTTACCGGTCGCGTGTTTTTTGGGTTGCGCAGGGAGTTCCGGCGCTCGCGCTACTCGGGTTTTTCGGCGCGCGGTTTTTCCGAAAGGATGAGGCGAAGAGTCGAGCGGCGGCGCTCAAGCGTGAACGCGATGAACTGTGGCGGAAGGTGCGTAGTGAGTCGGGGCACGCGGAATTTTTCCAAGCGGCAGCGCGGCTGGTGCAGGTGGAGACGGCGATGGCGACGGGACGCGCGGATGCAAGCGTGGATGCGCAGACGGCGCGGGCTTCCGCAAAATTGGACAACGAGGCGGCGGCGGGGATCGACGAGATTTTCAGCAAACGTGCGGAGATCCTGTATGCAGGCTCGATGCGGAGTGACGGGCGGATTTCGGAGAGCGAAAAGGGTCGGGCGCTGACGGCGCTGGAACGACTTCACGAGGCGTATGCGCGCCGCTAAGTTTTTGTTTTTTCTGTGGCTCGCGATGCTCACGAGCACGGTGCGCGCCGACGATTTCGAGGATGCGAACCAACTTTACGATGCGGGGAAATTTGGGGAGGCGAAGCAGGCTTACGAGCGGCTGGCGGGGCGCGGGGAATGGAGCGCGAATCTTTTCTACAATCTCGGCAACGCGGCGTATCGCGGCGGGGCTCTGGGGAAGGCGGTGCTGAACTATGAACGCGCGCTGGCGCTCGATGGATCGCACACGGAGGCGAAGGCGAATTTGCAATGGCTGCGCGAGCAGACGGGGGCGAAGGCGGGGAAGCGGCGGTGGTGGGAATATGCGTATCCGGTGCTGCCGGCGGACGTGTTTGCGGTGGTCGCGGCGGTGGCGTTTTGGGGTGGGATGTTTTTGGTCGTGCGGCGGAGAGGTTTTGGGTGGGCGGTGTGTGCTTTTCTGGTCGCGGGATATGCGGCGCTTGGCGTTTGGCGCGCAGATCGGGAGGGCGCGATCGCGATCATTACGGCGAAGGAAACGTCGGCGAAGCTCGCGCCGGCGGATCGCGCGGGGCTGGCGGAGGCGCTGCCGGCGGGGAGTCGCGTGCGTGTTCTAAGCGAGCGCGGGGATTGGATTTTCTGCGCGCTGCCGGGTGGTGGTCGCGGGTGGATCGCGGAGCCGCAGCTTGAGAAAGTGCGGCGGAAAAAATCATGAGGTGCGCGATCGTGAGCGCGCTGTTCTGCTGGTCCATCGCGGCGCGCGGCGAGGACTGGCAGACGAAGCTGACGCCACCCGTTTTGGGCGCAGCCCCGCCGATGCGGCTGCTACATGCGACGTATCGTTTTGGCTGGTCGAAGTTCAAGGCGGCGGTGGCGGATTTTGATTACACGAAAACGGCGGAAGGACCGCTGAAGCTGGAAGTAAAGACGCGGACGGATGGATTCGTGCGTAAACTTTGGGCGATGGATGCGACGCATACGGCGCTGTTTGAGCCGGTGACGCTGCGACCGATCAGCGCGCTGCAGACGGAGATTTACAAAAAGGAGACGCTGACGACGAAGCTCGATTTCGATGAGGAAGGCGTGACGCGGTTAAAGGAAAGCGATCCGCCGGACAAGAATCCGGCCAAGCCCAAGCGGTTCGATTTGCCCGGGGTGTTTGATCTGTATGGCGCGCTGCTTTTTGTGCGCAGCCAGCCTTTGCAAACGGACGACGTGGTGCGGCTCGTCGTGTATCCGACGACGCTCCCGTATCTGGCGGAGGTCAAAGTGACGGGGCGCGAAAAAATCGAGGTCGGGAAAAAACGCTACGACGCGGTGAAGATGGACATCAAACTGCGCCGGATCACGAAGAAGCTGGAACTGGAAAAGCACGATAAATTCAAGCGCGCGACGGCGTGGATCTCGGACGATCGCGACCGGCTGCTGCTGAAGATCGAGGCGGAAGTTTCCGTCGGCAAAGTGTGGACGGAGATGGAGTCGGTGAAATTTATGGAGCCGTAGGCTGCTTTAGTTTTTCGCGATCTTTCCTGATGAGATCGAGGCTGTGATACGCGCCGAGGTGGTTGTTGAGCACGGTGAAAATCGCCTCCGCTTCATTGAGCTTGCCTTGAAGGTAAAGGTGATTGGCGTAGGCCCAACGGACGTCGTAGGAGTTTTTATCGAGCGCCAGGGCCTGCTGATGAAACGGGGCCGCTTGGTCGAAGCGCTTTAGATCGTCGTAGATCGCCGCGAGCGCGGCGGGAAAGTGGACGTCCAACGGGACGACTCGCTGGCCGCGCAGGTAGGCGTCGATGGCCTGACGATAGCTTTCATCCTGCCGCGCGGGGTCGTCTTCGATCTCGGCGAGGGCGGTGAAGCTGTCGCCGAGCGCCAGATACATTTCCGGGTTCTTCGGATCGCGAGCGAGCGCCTGCTGCGCGAAGTCCGCTGCCGCGCGGGCGGTGTCCGCTTGCAGGATGAGGCTTCCATTGGAGAGCAGCGACTTCGCTTTATCGGCAAACCGCTCGGCGGACCACTTTGGCAACGCAGCGAGCGCGAGCCAGATGCCGAGCAAGGGAAGCGCGAGCGGGATTCGGCGGAGAAACGCCTGTGCGTTGCCACCCGCTTGCTTTGCCTCGGGGATGAGGACGCTGAACGGATTTGCGAGCGTGCCGAAGAGGAAGGCCATGACGAAGGTGTTCGGCGGGATGTGGAGATTAAAATCGACCACGGAATGGACGAGGAGCGCGGCGATGCCGCAAACGGAACCGGTCGTGATCGCGAGGGAATTATCGCCATGAAAACCGGGCGCGTCGCGTTCGCCATCGACGGTCCGCCGCGCGATGATATCGGCGATGAAAGTCCAGCCACTGCGGAGGTGGTAAAAAAGGAACGCGCCGAGACCGGCGAACGCCACGAGGCCGAATTCGGCCAGAAGTTGCAGGTAATCGTTGTGGGTATAGATGGGATCCTGTTCGACACCGAGTGGCCGGAAAAGTCGTCCATAATACAGGTAGGTGCCGCTGCCGGTTCCAAAGATCGGGCTGGATTTGAATTGCTCGAAAGCCGCTCTCCAGAAATTGAACCGGATGGACGCATCGGAGCCCGCGTAGCTGATGCGATGGGAAAGGAAGTCGGTGTGGTGGATGCCGGCGTAAGCGAGATAGCCCGCGCCGATGGCGGCGAAGACGAGCACGGTCACGAGGAAGAGCCAGATTTCCCGCCACATCCAATTGCGCGCGAGGGCGAGGCTGATCATGGCGAACACGAAAAGGCCCGCCACGGCGCTGGCTTGTCCCCCGCGGCTGCCGGTGAGGACGAGCCCCACTCCGCAGACGAGCGCGGTGTAGCCGGCGGCGATTTTCCCGAGCATCTTCCACCGACTCCAAAACGTGAGGCTCAGCGCCATGAGCATGGTGATTTCGAGGAAGCCCGCGAGGTGATTTGGGCAGCCGTAGCAACCGCTGGCACGCTTGCCGTAGTCGCCCCGCGGAAGGAAATCGAAGGGCATGAAATTATCCCCTTTGGAAAACTGGATCGCGCCCAGCAGCACCTGCGCACAAGCGAGAAGGAGAAAGCCACTCGCGAAAACGACGCGGGAGGTCGGCGAAGTCGCGCAGAGGGCGGTGATCAGGTAAACGATGAGCGCGCCGAGGACCATGAACAGATCGGGCCGCGCGACATAGTCAACCGGCGAAAGAACTGTGCGGAGAAGGATGTATCCGAAGAAACCAGCGGCGGCGAGGAGGCAGGGAATCGTGCGGCTGGAAAGGCTCTCGTGGCGCTTGGGTGACCAACTGACCACAGCCGCCAAGGCCAAAACGCCATATGCCGGAATGAGGAAAGCGGGGCGCAGGCCCGCTGCGACGAGAGCAAACGCAAGGACACCCGCAAAGGTGAGGAATTGCGCGATGATGTTCATTTTAGGCCACACTTTGGATTAAAAGACAAAAAGTCCCGGGCGAATAAACACCCGGGACTTTTCTAAAGTGAAAATAATGAAATTTCCCTGCGACTACGCGGGCGTCGGACGGCAATCGTTCGCCTTGGCACCCTTCGCGACGTAGCGCGGAACGAGATAGGACGGAACCTTGATGGTTCGATTCCGGTAGCACATGGTCACGATCGTGTCGCCGCTCTGCGCGAGAGCCGTGGCTGCTACACCGCCGAGTCCGACGATGATTGCGAGGGAGAACAGAAAGAAGCGTTTGGAATGTTTCATAAGGAGAATTCCAGAACTATAGAGCCAGTTTGAAAGCGTTGTCCATACCAGAAGATGAAAAATTTTCAGGCGCGGGCGGACGGAAACTACGGGCGCTCGTACTCGATGGAGGCGATCCGGGCCATCACCTGCTCGCTCAGCCGCTGGTAAAGGGCGCGGCCTTCTCCGGTAAGATCAGCGTCGGTGAAACGGATCGGCTCGCCGACCACGAGCGTGATCGGTTTCAAAAGATGCGGGCGCCCTCCACGGGGAAAAGCCTCGCGGGCTCCGAAGATGCGCATCGGCACCACAGGACAGCGAGTTTTTGCAATAATGAGACCGAGGCCGGGCAAGGCC
>JANLQB010000285.1:0-5573 GCA_031367565.1 Verrucomicrobiota bacterium | reverse complement strand
GCTCCTCGCGGTGGTGGAAGGAAAAGCGCGCGCCTTTTCTACGGCTGCAGCGTCACGCGCACGCGGAGATGGCGTTTGGAGTTTGAGGAAATCGGAACGGTGTCGTGGACCGTGAGCGTTTCGGTTCCATCGCCGTTGTCGATCGTGGGGGTCGGCGGGGCGGCGATGGCGGTCCAGGTCGCGAGATCGGGCGTACCTTCGATGGTAAAGGTGGCGTCGAGAGCGTTCTTGGTGCGGCGGTAGGTGATCGTGAGAAATGTGCCGTCGCTGCCGATGACGGTGAGCGCGGCGGTGGGCTGGTGGGGCGCGTAGTAACCGAGGGCGTAGCGGAGGGCGTTTTTCACGCCGTCGGTGGAGGCGAGCGGGCTGCAGATCGCGGGATTGGCGAGGTCGGTCGGGCTGAAATAGGTGAATCGCCAGCCGTCATATTGCGTGCCGATTTGGCCGGCGTTTGAAGAGCCCGGCGTGCCGCCGATGGTGATGCTCGCGGCCCATTGTCCCGCGCCGTTCCACGCGCTCGTGGCCGCGCTTTCATCCCGCACGACCAGCGAACGCCCGGGACCATCGGTGAGCGGGAACCAAGCGTCGCTATACGTGAACGACTGGATGATCGCGCCCGTGGCATCGACAAGGGTGATGGTCTCGCCGCTGTTGCTGAGCGCGTCGGCGGGGCCATAGGCGGTGCTGATGACCCGCGGACCGCTGCCGTACCGCGCGCGAAAGGCGGCAACGTTGCGCACGGCCACGATGGATTCTCCGGCGGCAAGCGTAGTGCCCGACGGGATGGTGAGATCGACGCCGGTGGTGAATTTACATCCGCTGAGATTGAGCGTTTGCCCACCCGTGTTGCGCAGTTCGATGAACTCGAATTCGTCATTGTCCGCACTGATCGCGAGTTCGGCGGGCGTCGCGGGATTCGCCGGGTTGTAGTGGACCTCGGTGACGCGCAGGAAGTCGCGCGGCGCCGGCGCGGGGAGTGTGCTGGTGATCGTGATCGTGTCGGAGCCGACCACCGCGCCCTGGAAATCGTACGCCGAGAGCGTGAGAAGATTCGGGCCGAAATTCACGGCGACGTTTGTCGTCCACGTGGTGTCATTCGTCCAAATCAGGTCGAGCGCAGCACCCGTGTCGGAGCTGCGGATTTCGCGGACATTGATCCAGCCAGCGCCCGAGAGCGCGGCGGTGCTCGCGTTCACGGAAAAATCCGCGCCGCCATTGGTCGTGATCGCGAAACCGGTATTCGGCGGGAGCTGCGAAAGCACACTCGTGCGTCGCGCTTCGATGTAACTCGCGCTTCCGGCGAAATTTTGGCCGACCACGCTGCCGTAGTGCGAGAGCCAGGGAGTGAGGTAGGCGCTGTTGAACACGGTCTGGCAAATATCGTGCAAGTGACCGTAGTAGGCGTGCCGGGCGCCGGGAACGCTGTTGATCACGCGCGCCAAATTCCCACCTGCGAGGATCGGCGGGCTCGTCGCGCCGGCGCTGAAAAGAAAATCCATATCCCACGGAAGCGCGGACACTTTTCTTCCGTCGCTCGGAACGTGAACGCGCAAATTGTGCGGCAACCCCGCGTTCATATAGCAGTCGCCGATTCCCAGGAGCGAGTAGAGCGCGGCGCAGCGCATCCATTCATCCACATCCATCCGCGCAGCGATGTTCGTCTCGAAGTTCGGCCCGGCATCGCCCATCGCCTGGCAGAATGGAATGAGCCCTGAATAGTCATCCGCCCGGCTGCCCGCGCGCGGATCGAGCTGGCCGCGATATTGTTCTTTGTCCGTTCCGAGATTGGTGAAATCCGACGACACATGGCCGGCGAGCGGCACGGGATTTTTCAAGCTCTCGAAATTGCCGTCCGTGGTCGTGCCTGGCTCGTACGTGACATCGAGATTGAAGACCGTGCCGTCGCCGCTGAATTGCGAATCGAGAAAGGCGCCGCCGTAGCCGGACATCTGCAAAAGCGCGGTGCCATTGTAGGTGCTGACCGGCGCGATGAAATAAACCAGATCGCTGATCTGGCACGGCACGCCGGCGCGGTGAAACATGTGCTGCGCATAGATTTCATCCTGCTGCCGATTCACCGGCGCGCGTCCGCTGCGGTCGATGTTCACATTGCTCTGGAGGCCGCGGAAAAGGTGATCAGCGGGAAATCCCACATCGAACCCGACGTAATCATCGCCATCGCGAACGCGCCCCGCCGCCGTCCCCTGAAGACGGACGCCAACATCGTAAAACACTTCACCGCGCCGATAAATGGCCGTGCCTCCGATGCGCGCGTCGCTCATGCGATTGAGCGCCGCGAGCAGATTCGTCGAGTCTGCGGGAAGCATGATGACTCGCAGCTCGTAGGCGCTGAGCGTGGTGCCCGCGCCGTCATTTACGATGTAAAGAGCGCGCGAACTCGCACCGGCGGCCGGCAGCGTGGACACCGCAGCGAGGGAATCGGCCGCGGCGAGGTAAAATTGCACGATCGTGCCGGCGACTTGCCCGGGAATTTGCGCGGAATAAGTGCTCCCGCTCGGCGTCATCGCGACACTGGCGAAGCTCGCGCTCCCATTCAGCGCGTAGCGCAGCGTGAGCGACGCAAGGCCATCGGGATCGCTCGCGATCGCGCTCACGGTCACGGGTTCACTCGCATTCGGAATAACGGGCGAATGGACGAGACGACTCAACGTGGGGCCGAGGTTTGCGACGGCCCGCGAATTGACCGCGCCGGGTGTGCCGATGCGCGTCGGAAGCGGCAACTCCGTGGTGCGCGCGAGGCGCGAATAATACGCGCGGCTGTTGAGTTGATTCGTGCCAGAGAGCCAGCGCGCGCGAAAGCTGACCGTGTAACTTTGCCCGTCCACCAGCGCCGTGTTGGCGACGTAGGAAGTTTCGAGGTGATTGTGATTCCACCCAAACGCACCGCTCGAGCGAATGTGCAGGACGTGGTTTCCGGGACTGCCCGGTTCCGTCTCGATCGCGCTGGTTCCGTGGTTGCCGAGCAGCCGCCATTTGTTCGTGAGCGATTCAAAATTTCCGCCTTGGATCAACTGCTGCGCATTGCTCACGCGCACCACGCTCACGTCGTCCACGAGGCACTCGCCGGTGTCGAGCAGGCCGAGCCGGAATTCATTCCACTGCGTCTGCCCAAACGTCTGCCCGGCGACGATCGTGTAGCTCACATTTTGCCACGCGGTGTCTCCGCTCTCATCGCTCGCCGCCCACGCGGAACCGACCGATTTGTCGGCGCGCGCGTCGCGCAATTCCATCGAAGCACCGCCGCCGTCCGGCGTCTCGGGCCACGCTCCGCCGTTGTAGTAGCGCGTTTCGTCGGCGGGATTTCCGCTCGCGTCCTTGAGCGCGATGCGTTCGCCACTGTTGGAAAGGGAACCCGAAAAATTGCCGATGATGCGGGTGTTTTGTTCGGGCCATTTCGCCGCGAGAGCGGCGGCATCTTTGGCCACGACGAGATACGCGCCGGGATCGATCGTCGTGCCGGGCGGGAAGGTAAAGGACACCGCGTCATCAAGCGTCCATCCCGCGAGACTCACCTGCGCCGCGCCTTTATTATACAGCTCGATCCACTCTTCGGGATTCGCGGTCACGGGCAGCGCCGGCGTGCTGGAGTTCGGCGGGAAATGATACATCACCTCGTTGATCACGAGGTCGCTCGTGAGGCTGAAGGTGTTCGCCACGCCGAAGGTCGCCACGGTCGGCGTGAGGAATTCAGAGCCGTTTCGCGCGCGAACCGTCGTCTTCACCGTGGCGGCATCGAGCAGCGCGGTGCGCGCGGTGTTGTAGAGAAAGACGCGGTCGTCGAGCGCCGGGCGGAAGCCGAGTTGCGTCTGATCGAGCACGAGCAGCGCGCCGGGCGCGAGCGTGCCGCTGAGGGCAAGTCCTGCGGAGGCGTTACTCGCGGCGATGGCGTACGCGCTGAGGTCGAGTGTCGCCCCGCCCGTGTTGCGCAATTCCACGCGCCACGTCGCATCAGTGCTGCCGGAGATTTCGTTGATCACGAGCGCCGAAGTTCCCGGCGCGGGCAGGACTTCGCGCACGGCGAATTGGGCGCCGAAGACGACATCGTTCGGAGCCGCGCCCGTGACTTCGAGTTCATCGAGGCACGAGCCGTTGTCGGTCACTTTGATCCGCACGGCGGTCGCGGTGATGAGCCCGCCTCCCGTCGGCACGAATGTAAACTCGTGCCGCAGCGGGGGAGCGAATGCCGCATCGGCGACATACGTCGCGGTGCCGAGTGTTTTCCAACCCGTGGTCGCATTCTGCGTGTCGGCCGTGGCGGTGCCGGGGTTGGCGACGGTGGTGTATTGGGCCGTGTATCCGCCGATGGAGCGATCGGTGAAAGCGCCGAGATTATCGCGACCCCACGCGATGCGATTGAACGGCACGGCAGCCCCAAACTTCACCCCGATATACTGGTTCGCGCCGCCGCCGCTGATCCACGAGTTCGAGTTGCCGTACCTCCCGTCGTTGATGTTGAAAGCGCGGTGATACGGGACCGAGATGAGCGGCCCGAGATCGCTCGATGAAAACGCCGTCGCGCCCACGGCATTCGCGAAATTCGCAGGAACCGGCCCGCCGAAGTTCGCGCCGCTCAAGCCATCCCAAGTCATCGTGAATCCCGCGCCCGACGCGAGCGTGAGGCCGGGGGAAGTGCTGCCGCCGACCGCGTGAACATCCACGCTCAAGACATTGCTGCCGTTCGCCAGCCATTGCGTGGGGAGCGTGAACGGCGAGGAGACGGTCGCGTTGTTTACGGCGATCTTCGCGCGCGTCGTTCCGATCACCGTGCCGGTCGGCATGTTGATGCGCGTCAGTTCGTGGCCGTTGAGCCAGACGACCGCGCCGTCATCGAGAAGCGTGCTCAGCTCCAGCACCGACTGCGCGACATTGCCGGTGAAATTGAACGTCGTCTGAAAATAATGCGTGATCACCGAAGCACCCGGATCGGCGAGCACCGTTCCGACCGGCAGCGCGACCGGATCGCTTTCAAACGCAAACACTCCCGCACCACTCAGCCAGCCACCGACTCCAGCAGTGAAATTCGTCTGCGCCCACGTCGCCCCGAGATTGGTTCCCGCCTGGTTGAAATTCCACGTCGCACCGTAGCCGACCAGCGAAGTCGCCGCGCCGAGCGGGGCTCCGCCGGGAAAATTCTCCGCGCCAGGCGAGCCACCGACCTGGCCGCTGTAAGTCCAGTTCTGCGCATCCTCACTCACCATCCCGCTCCCGCGCTTCGCGAGCGACACTCCGCCGCCATCCGCCGCCGCCGGAAAGCGGCCCGCGGCCGTGTAGCTAAAGACATCCATCTGCCGCCCGATCGCGTTCTTCAGCTCGATCGTCTCCCCGCCATTATCGAGCGAACCCGTCCACGGCCCGAGCACACCGCTGACGCCGGGCAACGCCACCGGATTTGCCGCCACGACCAAATACCCGCCCGCCGCGATCGTCGTGTTCGCGGGAAACGTGAAGTTCACTCCACCGGTGATGCGCCACCCCGAGAGGTCCATGTTCACCGCCATCTCGTTGCGCAGCTCGATCCACTCCGTGTCCGCCGTGCCGCGCGGATGATACAT
>JANLQB010000269.1:0-5739 GCA_031367565.1 Verrucomicrobiota bacterium | reverse complement strand
GACGATCCAGACGCTGATGGGGCATCGGGATGTGGAGACGACGATGATTTATACGCAGGTGGCAAAGGTGCCGGGGCTGGGGGTGAGGTCGCCGCTGGATGATCTGTGACGCCTCGCCTGGCTGCGACGGCGTGATAGCGGAAAGCGGAAAGCGGAAAGCGGAAAGCGGAAAGCGGAAATCGGAAATCGGAAATCGGGAAGCAGATAGCAGATAGCAGATAGCAGAGGCGTTGTGACGCCTCGCCTGGCGGCTTTCCCTATTTTTGTTCCTCCGCAAAAACATCCATTTGCGCCTTTGGGAATCGACGCTCCTCTGCTTGCTTTTACGGGGATTTCCGAGTGATGGGAAATCTCACGAAATTTTCATTTGCGCTGGGGGAAGGGTGTAGAACTTTGCCATCCATGAGCGCAGAACTCCGTTCATCAGACCCCCTCACTCCCCGACGCCGATCCCCGGTCTGACCGTTTCCGGTGCGGCGAGCGCGAAAGCGAATTCCTAGCAGAGAGAGCATCGACCACCTGGGTCGGGACGTCGGCCTCGCTTGGTCTGACCTGCCTCTCACTCCGCCGCCCGCTCAGCGCTGAATGCCACAGACCAGCAGCAAAGACAAACCGTGCCCTCCATTGATGCACCAACCATGAAACGTATCCGCACACTCAGCCTCCTCCTCGCGTCATTTGCCGCACCTCTCCGCGCCGGAGACAACCAGATCTTCGCGCGCTACAATCTTCCTGAAGAGAAGGGGTCAGTCCGTGCCTAGGTGCAGAATCCTCCGAAGCTTCCGGCGTTCTGGCCAATCGCAGCTTCGTAATGGACGCGGGCCTTTTGCGACATGCGCACACCTCAGAGTTTCCGTCGCCGACAGTCAGCGTCATCTTGCACCTATGCACGGACCGGCCCCTTCCCCCGGTGTGGGGTGAAATTACCAATTTTGGGCACGGTAAAATCGTGAACGCTCGAAAATTATGAATTTCGACGCACTGGCAATCCGGGCCGGGCTGGTTTTTTCCCGGCGAGAGGGCGGTGGGAGCGGGATTTTCGGACGGAGGCTTACCCGAGCGATTTCACGGCATCGACAACCGACTGCGCGGTCATGCCGAGTTTTTCCATCACTTGATTGCCCGGCGCGCTGATGCCAAAGCGGTCGATGCCGACGACTTTTCCATCGAGCCCGACGAGTTTGAACCATGGATCGGAGACGCCGGCTTCGATCGCCACGCGTTTGCGCATGGCATTTGGGAGAACGCTCTCGCGGTATTCGGCGGACTGCGCTTCGAAACGCTCAAAGCACGGCACGCTGACGACACGCACACCAGCACCGAGCGTCTTCGCGGCGGCGACGGCGTGGGCGAGTTCGCTGCCGGCGCTGAGGAGGATGACTTCGAGTGCCGCCGTCTCTTTCACTGCGATGTAAGCGCCTTTCAGCACGCCTTCGCGGCGCGTGGCGACGGGGATTTCGTTGTAAATCGGCACGGCCTGGCGCGAGAGCGCGATGAGCGTGGGGCCGGATTTTTTCTCCAGCGCGGCGATGAAGGCGCCAGCGGTTTCCTCGGGATCGGCGGGGCGGATCACGTCGAGATTTGGGATGACGCGCAGGCCGGCCACGGTCTCGACGGGCTGATGCGTGGGGCCGTCTTCGCCGACGCCCACGGAGTCGTGCGTGAAGATGTAGATGACCGGCAGGTGCGAGAGCGCGGCGAGGCGGATGGCGGGTCGCGCGTAGTCGGCGAAGACGAGGAACGTCGCGCCGCTCGGGCGGAAGATGCCGTCATACGCGATGCCGTTCATGATCGAACACATCGCGTGTTCGCGGATGCCGAAGCGGATGTTCCGGCCAGCCCAGTTTTCCGGGTTAAAATCCTTGTCGGCATTGATGTAATTCAGCGTCGATCCGTAAAGATCCGCGCTGCCGCCGATGAGCGAAGGCATCGCTGCCGCGATCGGTTGGAGCACATCGCTGCCAGCTTTCCTCGTCGCGATTTTCGAGTCCGCCGGAAACGCCGGGATTTTCGCCGAAAGGTCCGCCGGGATCACATTCTCCAGCGCATCGGAAAGCTCCTTCGCCCGCACCGGATGCGCTGCCGCCCACACTTCAAATTTCGTTTCCCAAAGCTCATACGCCTTCGCCTGCGCCGCTTTCCGCTCCGCGAAATACGCGCGCGTTTCCGGCGACACGTAGAAATGCTCCGCAGGCAGACCGAGCGACTTTTTCGCCGAATCCACAAACTTCGCCCCGCCCTCGCCATGCGCCTTGGCCGTGCCCGCCACTTCGGGAATCCCCTTCCCGATCAGCGTCTTCGCGATGATGAGCTGCGGCTTGCCGGTCGCCGCTTTCGCCTTTTCAAAAGCCGCGAGAAACGCCGCCATGTCGTGCCCATCGACGGTCTGCACGTCCCACTCCATCGCCTCAAATTTCTTCGCCGTATCCTCGCTCTGCGACTTGTCGGCCATCGCGTCGAGCGTCACGTCGTTGGAGTCGTAAATCAGGACGAGGTTATCGAGCTGGTAGTGCCCGGCGAACGACACCGCTTCCATCGCCACGCCTTCCTGCAAACAGCCATCACCCGCGAGCACCACGACGTGGTTATCGAGGATTTTATAATCCGGCATGTTGAAACGCGCCACCGCCATTTTCCCCGAAACCGCCAGCCCGACCGCATTCGCCACGCCTTGTCCGAGTGGGCCGGTGGTGCATTCCACGCCGTCCGTCTCGTGCTGCTCGGGATGCCCCGGCGTCAGCGATCCCATCGCGCGGAAATTTGACACCTGCTCAATCGTCATCAGCGGATTGCCCGCGAGATGCAGCCAGCTATAAAGGAACATCGAGCCATGCCCCGCACTCAGGACGAAGCGATCGCGATTCAGCCAGCGCGGCTCTTCTGGATCGAAATTAAGCGCCGCACCAAAGAGCACCGCGCCGATTTCCGCACAGCCGAGTGGCAGGCCGAGATGTCCCGAGGAACACTTGTGGACGGCATCCATGGCGAGACCGCGAGCTTCATTGGCCGCGCGTGAGAGGACTTCGATATTCAGAGACATAATTGATAGAAAGTAAGGGTGGCGAGAGTAGGAGCCGAAAGGGTGAAGTCAAGGCGGGGGCTGTCGGATGGGCGGGAGCGCCCGGCTAGGCCGTTCATTTCGACACCGCAGCTTTTTTGATCGCCTTGAGCTGCTCGAACTCGGGACGCTGCGTGTAGTATTTGTCGAGCGGGTAGCAGCCGCTGATGATGCCGTTCCGGGGAGCGGTTGTGCATTCGCTGAACGTGCGGCAGATGAATTTCCTCTCCATCGCGCGCCCCGCGATCGCATCGGACAGCATCGTCGGATACGAGAGGACCATGCGCCCGATGCCCACCGCATCCGCCCAGCCTTCGCGCACGATCGCCTGCGCGACGAGCGGCACGAATTCCTGCAAATACGTGTAGCCGCTCCCGATCACGAGCATCCCGGCGGGAGCCTGCGCCTTCACTTCGCGGACCACGCGCATCTGCCTCGCCACGTCGATCAGCGGATCGGCGAAAGGCTGGTAGCCATCGCTCGGCGGGAAAGCCGCGGGGCGTTGGAGATGCGGCGTGTAGTAGGGCGAGCCTGCGGTCGTGTTGAAAATCTTCACGCCGAGTTCCGCGCCCAGTTTTACAAACTGAAAAGTCTCCGTGAGATCGATCTCCGTCGGCGCATCGGGCTTCATGCCGAAGCCGTAGCGATACGGCAGCGCGTGGCTGAAATCTGCGGGAATGCCGGGACCGAGTTTGCCGGGCAGCGCGAGCGCGGGGTCCGGGCGAAAAGGCACCGTGTCGAAGCAGCTCAAGCGCACCCCGATTTCGATCGGGTTGCTATCTGCACGGATGCCCGCGACGATCTCCCGCAGCATCCGTGTGCGATTTTCAAAACTGCCGCCGTAGCGACCGGGCCGCGTGTGCGCGCCGAGAAATTCATGCAGCAGATAGCCGTGGCAATGTTTGATATCGACGAAGTCCGCACCCGCCTCGTGCGCCACGCAAGCCGCGCGCACGAAGTCGCCCACGAGCACCACGATCTCGTCGTCGGTGAAAACTTGGGCATCGCTCGTGACGTTGAATTTTCCATCGAGAATCGGGTGGCGAAACGCGACGCGCGATTCCCAAGTCTTGTCGTGCGGGCGGCAAAATCGGCCCGAGTGCGTGAGCTGAAAACCGATCACCAAATCGTCCGTCGTCCCGAAGCTCGCACGATGCGCGTCTTTCAAAATCCAGACGAGTTCCGCGATGCCCGCCTTGTTTTCCTCCGCGATCATAAGCTGCCGAGGATTCGCGCGTCCATCGGGCCGCACCGCCATTGCTTCCGCGCCGCAGATCAGCTTCGCGCCGCTCAGCCCGAAGCGCTGCCAGCGCCGCCGCATCTCATCCGTCACCCCGCCGCTCGTCGTCCCGTCCCAGCCTTCCATCGGGTGAATCACGATGCGGTTTCCAATCCGCTTGCCATTGATCTCGACCGGCCACGGCTCCGAAAGCGGCGACGGCTGCCGCTGCGCATCATCGCACGGAATCTCGATGCCGAGCCCCGCACAATGCGCCCGGAAAGCCTCCGGTGTTTTAAGCGTGGCGATCTTTACTGGCTGAAACGACTCGGACATAGGTCGCGACTTAACCAGAAATCCAGCAAGCGGAAAAATAGGCGTTTCCGCTATTTTGCCGCCGCTTCTCCGTCGGTAGAAAGAGTGCATGGAGCTTTACCAGCTCCGCTATTTCCTCGAAGTCGCCCGCCAAAAAACATCACCCAGCTCCCCATCTCGAACCGCTTGCTGCAAACCCGCGCCCTCGTCGCCTCTGGCCTCGGCGTCGCCATCCCCGGCTGCCGCCAAATTCCCAACCCTCACTCTCGAAGCAGCCGCCGCTTCAAAAAACCGGCCCCACAAAACCCTGATTCCCCGGCACCGTGCTCTCCGAAAACTCGCCACTTTACGCATCGGTCGGATGCATTCAGGGAAATGAGGCGGTGTCCACCCGAGCCGCTGCCTGCGCGGGAATTGCGCTTGTCAGCCTGCCCGCGCTTGCCTCTCTTTCCCGCCCTAAACATCCATGGCATCCAACTACACCGAAGCCAGCATCAAGACTCTCAGCTCGCTGGAGCACATCCGCCTCCGACCCGGCATGTATATCGGGCGGCTTGGCAATGGCGCGCATGCGGAGGACGGCATCTATGTCCTGCTCAAGGAGACAATCGATAACTCGATCGACGAATTCATGATGGGCCAGGGCCGGAAGATCGAAGTCGAGATCACCGACCGCAGTGTGAAAGTGCGCGACTACGGACGCGGTATTCCGCTGGGCAAACTCGTGGACTGCGTCTCGATCATCAACACGGGCGCGAAGTACGACAGCGAGACTTTCCAAAAGGCGGTCGGGCTCAATGGCGTCGGCCAGAAGGCGGTGAACGCGCTCTCTTTGAGCTACCGCGCGCAGGCCATCCGCGAGGGCGAGACGAAGGTGGTCGATTTTGAAAAAGGAAAGCTGAAGAGCCAGTCGAAGGTCACCAAGACCGACGAACGCAACGGCACGTTTGTGGAGTTCACGCCGGATGAGGCGCTCTTCGGCAAGGACTTCAAATTCCGCACCGATTTCATCGAGGACATGCTGTGGAACTACGCCTTCCTCAACCGCGGCCTCACCCTCACGCTCAACGGCAAACCGTTCAAGTCCGAGAACGGCCTGAAGGACCTCCTCACCAAGGAACTCTCCGGCGAGCCCCTCTACCCCATC
>JANLQB010000218.1:0-4451 GCA_031367565.1 Verrucomicrobiota bacterium | reverse complement strand
CGGAGACTTACGGCATTTTTGTCTATCAAGAGCAGGTCATGCGCGCCGCGCAGGTCGTCGGCGGATACACGCTCGGTGGCGCGGATTTGCTGCGGCGCGCGATGGGGAAAAAGGACAAGGAGAAGATGGCGAAGGAGCGCGAGAAATTCGTGGAGGGCGCGGGGAAGCTGCATGGGATCAAGGCTGAGACGGCGAACGAAATCTTCGACTTGCTCGATAAATTCGCGGGTTACGGCTTCAACCGTTCGCACTCCGCCGCGTATGCGTGGATTAGCTATCAGACGGCATACTTAAAGGCGAACTACCCGGTGGAATTCATGGCCGCGGTGATGAGCAATGAAATCTCGAACACGGAAAAGATCAGCGTTTTCGTGAGCGAGTGCGAGCGGATGGGGATTTCGATCCTCGCGCCGGATGTAAACAAATCAGGGCTCAAGTTTTCGCCGGAAGAGGTGAACGCGGAAGGCATCGCCGCCGCGAAAGAAGCGCGGAAAAAGAAAGACGTGGAGTCGGATTTGCCGGTAGAAGAGGAGGTGCGTTTTGAGGATTTGCCTTCCGAAAAACCAGTCGCTGCCGTTGCGGTTGAAAAAATTGACATCGGCTCGATCCGATACGGGCTCGCGGCGATCAAAAACGTCGGCGAGGTCGCCATGGAAGCTGCCATCGCGGAGCGCGAGAAGGCGGGTGACTTCAAATCGCTCGAAGATTTCTGCGCGCGAGTGGATTCCAAAAAGAACAACAAGAAGGCGGTCGAATGCCTCGTGAAATGCGGCGCGTTCGACTTCCTCGGCGAGGAGCGGGCGCAGTTGCACTCGGAGATCGACGTGGCGATGGCCGCCGCTGCGAGCGCGCATCGCGACCGGGCCTCGGGGCAGATTTCCATGTTCGATGATTTCGCGGCCGCCGCTCCTGCCGCACCGAAACGCGCGTCCGCAAAAGTCCCGCCGTGGAGCCACACCGAGAAGCTCGCGTTTGAAAAAGAACTGCTCGGCTTTTACGTGACCGGCCATCCGCTCGACGAATACCGCGCCACGCTTTCCAAATATACGCCGATCGGCGACCTCGCGGCGCAGGAGGACAAGAGCACGGTCACGATCGCGGGCGCGCTCGCCAGCGTGGAGAAAAAGTTTACGAAGAAAGACTCGAAGCCCTTCGCCGTCGTGGTCCTCGAAGATCTCAGCGCGCAACTCGAAGTGATGATCTGGAACGAGACGTTCACGAAGTCCGCCGCGCTGCTCGAAACGGGGAGCGTCGTCGCCATCACTGGTCGGCTCGACCTCCGCGAGGAAGGCCCGCGCGTCACCGCAAACGAAGTCCGCTCCGTGAAAAAACCCGCACCCACGAACGGGCCGATCGTGCTGAAATTCGAGCGGCGCGATACGACGGAAGCAGACCTAGTCTTCGTGAAAAAGACACTCGCGGCCAGCCCCGGCGAGCGGCGCGTGGAATTGCTTTTTGTCGGGGAAGGCGGGCAGCGTTTACGCATGACCACCGACGCCGGACTGACGGTGGATTTTAACAAAGACCTCGAAGGGCATCTCGCCCGATGGATTCAGCGATGAGCTTTGAAACGATTCTGCGCTTGCGCTCGCACGCGCGGATGATGATGAACCAAACGATATGCAACTGACCGACGAACAGAAACAGCAAGTCATCCAATGGATCGCCCAGGGCGCAAAGCTCGCGGACGTGCAGAACCGGCTCGCCGAAAAATTCGACGTCCGCCTCACTTACATGGAATCTCGCTTACTCATCGACGATCTCCAGCTCACGCCGCAGGACCCGCCCGAGCCGGTGAAAAGCCCGGTCGCGGTGGAAACTCCCGCGCCCGCCGCACCCAGCCCGCTCGTCGCCGACCCGACCGCGCCACTCGCGCCGATGGGCAAGCTCGCGCTGAAAGTGGACGAAATCACCAAGCCCGGCACGATGGTGAGCGGCAGCGTGACGTTCAGCGACGGCGGAAAAGCCGCGTGGTATCTCGACCAGATGGGCCGCCTCGGCATGGACCCGGAGACACCCGGCTACCGTCCGCCGGAGCCGGACGTCGAGGAGTTCCAGATCACGCTCGAACGCGAACTCGCGAAGCTCGGCATCTGACCGCCAAGCGGCCTTGGCGCTGCGTTCAGGATTGTCCGTGGAGGGGCGATCGGGCATAAACGCCCGCACTATGCCGAAGAAACCTGCTCCCAAAAAACCTGCGGCGAAAAAGAAACCAGCCGCTACGCCCAAAGCCGCTGCCAGCAAGCAATCCGCCGCGATTTCTCCCGTCGCAGTCGCCAAAGCCAAAGCTCTCGAAAAACTGGACGCGGCCGCCGAGCCAAAATCCAAATCCAAGACCAAATCCGCGCCAGCGCTGGCCCCCAGTCTCGCCAGCGCGTCGAAACCGCTTCGCAATGCGGACTACCCACGCACTTACATCAAAAAAATCTCGGTCAGCCTCGACGATCCAGATCACTGGATGACCCTCACCTGGACCGGCCCGGAAGCGGATCGTCAGGAGACCGGCCCCTTCCGCACTTCGCCGGGTGCGGGTATGAAAGGCCTCAATTGCGACATCGCCGACACCAGCCGCCGATCCGGTACGAAATGCACACCGAAAGGCACGCTGCCCGTGTCCGGTTTCCAGAGCCGGCTGAATAGCGATGCGCGCGCGACATTCGTCACATGGTTCCAGCGCGCCCGCAGCATCGCACTCCACTATTTTCCGAGCGTTCCGAAATATGCGGCTTCACACGGTTGCGTTCGCATCGAGTCGAAGCGCGTCGCCCAGCTCATCCAGGAAAACTCCCGTATCGACCTGACAAAAGTCACCGTGGACGGCACATGGACGAAGCCACTGAAGCAGTGGTAAAACGTTAAGAGACTGTGTGAAAATTCCACAGCGGTTGAAAAGGGGCCCGCGAACACGCGAAAAGGCGTAAACGAAGGTCTGAAGTATTTTCTTTCGCATCTTTTCGCGTGGTTCGCGGGCTATCCCCGAACTCCTACCCAGTCTCTGAGGTCCGCGAGAGCCGAGTAGTGCGCGTGAAAAGCCTGAGGCGCAGCGTTAAAGGAGCGTTCCGCATGCACGGCCCGAACGGTTGTGAAAATAATCCTTATGATAGCCCTCTTGAGTAAAGGCTGCTTTTGATCCGCTGCTAGTCGGCGGAGTTGTACCGCTTTGGGCCGTCTCCTCATCGCCCACATGGCTGGTCGGGACAATACGCCGGGGAGTTAGATATTGAGCGCAAACACGCTCGGATTCACCTTCAGCTTCTCCTCCACGAACGTCTCCCCGCTAGATATGCCTCCCCTCCCCGAGCCGGGCACCGCACTTATTGGGTTGGCTCTGTTTGGCGTGGCCGCGATTCGTCGTCGGAGGTAGTCCGTCTGCAGCATTTTCCAAAGCCAATTGACGCCCCGCCGTCGCGCCGCCGATCGTTCACGAGATCGGCGGCGCGTTTCTGTTTTGCCTACCGTTTCGCCTCGTTAAGCATCGGCAATTGTGAGGTGAAGAGCACGTTTGGATTCGTGCCCATCATCATTTGTGGAAAGGCGCCGTTCCACTTCTCGGTGCGCGCTTTCTCTATATCGAGCTGGCGCATCTGGAGAAGCATCGGATTACTCTTGGCGACTGCCTCGTTGACGAGGCGGATACCTTCGCTCTCGGCTTTCGCCTTCGCGACGCTCGCCTTGGCTTCTGCTTCCGCTTCCGCGAGACGCGCGTCGCTCTTGCCTTTGGCCTCCAGGCGATAGCGTTCGCCGGTCGCCTTGGCTTCGAGTTCGATGCGATCGTTCTCGCGCGTCTGCGCGTCGTATTTGGCTTCAGAGACGACTTTGAGTTGTTGTGCGATCACGGTTTCGTCGATGGATTTCTGGATGGCGGGATTTTCATAGGTCATGCCGCCAAACATGCCGACGGTGGTCACCGTGATGCCGCGCAGGGTGAAGAAGGCGGTAACGTCTTTCTTCACCGCATCGGCGATCTCCTGCTTCTTGGCGCGGAGGCCATCGAGTGGGTATTTTGCCGCGACTTCCGCCGCAGTCTGCTGGATGCGACCGCGCATTTCACTATCCATGACGGTGGCCAGGCTGCCGCTCGGGTACCAATACAGGAAAGTGGCGGCGTCTTTTTCACCGATAAAGGCCGTGCAGGTAAAACCCATGCTGAAGCCAACGCTATCGGCGCTCTCGATCCAGATAGCTTTGTCTCCGGGAATATGTTTGCCTTCGGCGGTCCATTCGCGGGTGAGTGGTGAGCGATTTACTTTTACGAGACGCACGACCGGCAGCCATTTGCCATCAGTAAAGCGGCGCCCTTCCTGGCTCCAGCGATGGGTGATCTGGATGCGTTTCGCGGCGACCTTGCGTGCCTGTAGATAGTCCACGCTTTCAAACTGCTCCTGCTTCGTGCTGTCACCTTCGAGCGGAATGAGAAAGCCGGTGTCGCTAGTGTCTATTTCAACGTATTC
>JANLQB010000166.1:0-1572 GCA_031367565.1 Verrucomicrobiota bacterium | reverse complement strand
CGCGCGGTCAGACGCGGAAATTTCCCGTCGATCTGAATGAAATCGCCGGTGCGCGTGAGCATGAGCTTTCCATCGCGCACCTCGACCACCGTGATTTTCTTCGCCGCCGCCGCGAGTTTGATTTCGCTGAGCACCATCAGGTTCTCCGCCGCCGCTGGGAGTTTCCCAAACCGGTCGCGCCACGTCTTTCGCACGGCGTCGAGCTGCTCCTGATTGGCGATTTCATTCAGACGCCGATAGGCCTGAATGCGCGGTTTTGATTCCGCGATGTAGCTCTGCGGAAGGAATGCGGGTGCGAGTTTTGATTTCGTGTCTTCGAGAAAATCCGCCTCGCGCAGCGCCAGGAAATCCGTCCGCAGCACCACCTCGATCCGACCGCGCGCCTTCCCGCCTTTCAGCTTCTCGATCGCCTGCCGCAGCAGCGAGCAATACAGGTCGAACCCGATGCTCACGATGTGCCCGCTCTGCGCGGTCCCGAGGATGTTTCCCGCGCCGCGAATCTCCAGATCGCGCATCGCGATTTTGAAGCCTGCGCCGAGCGAGCCGTATTGTTTGATCGCGTTGATCCGCTTGCGCGCTTCACCCACGGTCATGAGGCCGGGCGGCAGCATGAGATACGCGTAGGCCTTGTGCTGGCCGCGTCCGACGCGACCGCGGAGCTGGTAAAGATCGGCGAGGCCGAAGCGATCCGCGCGGTCGATGATGATCGTGTTCGCGTTCGGAATATCGAGGCCACTTTCGATGATCGTCGTCGAGATGAGCACGTCGGCCTCCGCGTTCACAAACTTCTGCATCACGTCCTCGAGTTCGTGCTCATCCATTTGCCCATGCCCGATCAGGATGCGCGCCTTCGGGCAAAGCAGCCGCACGCGATCGCGCACTTTCTCGATCGACTGGATGCGGTTGTGGAGAAAGTACACCTGGCCCTGGCGCGACATCTCGCGATTGATCGCATCGCGGATGATCCGCTCGTCGTACGGGCAGATGAGCGTCTCGGTCGGGATGCGATTCGCGGGCGGCGTCTCGATCGTGCTCATGTCCTTCGCACCCATGAGCGAGAGGTAAAGCGTACGCGGGATCGGTGTGGCGGAAAGCGTGAGCTGATCGACGAGCTGGAACATTTCCTTGAACCGCTCCTTGTGCAGCACGCCGAAGCGCTGCTCCTCGTCGATCACCACAAGCCCGAGATTTTTAAATTCCACGTCCTTCGAGATGAGCCGGTGCGTGCCGATGACAATATCGACCGTGCCATCCTTCAAACCCGCGACCGTTTTCCGCTGCTCGGCGGGTGTGCGGAAACGCGAAAGCGAACCGACAGTCACGGGATAGTCCGACATCCGCTCGCGAAACGTCTGGTAATGCTGCTGCGCGAGCACCGTCGTCGGCGCGAGGATCGCGACTTGTTTGCCGCCCATCACCGCCTTGAACGCCGCGCGAATCGCGACCTCGGTTTTTCCAAATCCCACGTCGCCGCAGATGAGCCGATCCATCGGCTGCTCCGTCTCCATGTCGGCCTTCGTGTCGGCGATGGCGGTGAGCTGATCCGGCGTCTCCTTGTAAAGAAACGACGCC
>JANLQB010000159.1:0-2571 GCA_031367565.1 Verrucomicrobiota bacterium | reverse complement strand
GCACAAGAAGTTCGCGAAGACCCTCGTCGCATGGCGTGAGCAAAACGACTACACGCAGCAGGAAGCTGCGGACCGGCTGGGTGTCTCGCGGCGCTCGTTGGAAAACTGGGAACAGGAGCGCGCGATGCCGCAGGGCTTTGGTCTCAAAGCGATGCTCAAATACATCGACGAGCCGAAGGCCAGTCCCACCGCGAAGCCGAAACGGACGCGCAATCCGCGGAAGTAAGGCGACGCTCGTTTCGACACGATTCGCGGGCTAAAATCGCGACGACACCACCGGTTGCGCCGGTCGGCGCTTCCGAAACACTGCGCAAGTATCTCATGGACAGGCAATAGGAGATACCGACGACATCTTGCGTATAGTATAGTGTGGGCGCGATGTCTCTCGGGCCCCCAAACCAGTCCATGAGCACTCTTCAGAGCACCGATCAACACCGCCAACAAATTCACCGTTTCCCTGTCGATCTCCGTGAATCACTGACCGTGTTGGTCGATGCGTTTCCAGAGGCACTCGATCTCGCGTCCAGCAATCCGCCACTGGCTACCGCCCTGGCAAGTGCCCGCGACTGGGACACCTTCGCGCTCACGATGGTTGATCGGGAGTTCGTCGGCGGCTTGCTGCGACAGCGCCGGAGGAGAATCTGCGGAGCTTTGGGATATCCTTCAAGCGAGCGCGTGGTGCGAATTCTCGGGAAGGTGCAACCGGAGGCGTGCAGCTTGAATCTGCTGGCCGGGGTTCGGTGCGCGCTCCGCAATCCTGTTCTTTTGTCGATTCTCTCCCATCTCCCGACAATTGGCGCGGCGGAACTCAAGACCGCTGCCGATTTGGGCAGTTGCCCTCGGTTGAGCGCCGCTCTCTTTGCCGATCTTGCGACGTATGTGACTTACGAGGTTGATGTCGGATGGGGGGCGCTCCTCCGGCAGACCGAAACTCTCATGCGGCTGCGCGATCGAGAGTGGGGGGGCCTTCGCTCCGCGCTGCAAGTGCATCGCTGTTACTGCCGCCTGTGGCGGAAGCTGTTTGCTTTGGAAGACTTCGATGCGACGAACGAGGCTGTCGGCTTTGCTGACATCCCTTTCCCTCCGCCTCCACTTCTCGGCAGCGATGAAATTCAGCCGATCGATTCCGCAGTGTCGCTCTTGGAGGAAGCACGCGCCATGTGCCATTGCGTGCTCAGTTACGCCAGCTTGGTGTCGGATCGTGGATTCTACCTTTACCGCGTGATGCACCCTGAACGGGCGACTCTTTTGATCGCCTGCCGCGGCGCCCTCTGGCAAATGAATGAGCTTGCCGGTGTCCGCAATCAGCCAGTTTCACACGAGACGGAATGCATAGTCAGATCCTGGCTTCGCTCCGCCCGCCCACATCATTCTCGACCGCGGCACGAGGCGGCTGACAGGGAGATGCTTCTTCTATGAACGCTCTTGCCCACACTCCAGCCGAGGCGGGATTCCGGATGCCTGCCGAATGGGAGCCGCACAGCGGATGCTGGATGGCGTGGCCGACACGAGCCCGCTGGAGGGATTTCGAGGAGGTGTGCAAGACGGTGGCCAATCTGGCGCGCACCATCGCCCGATGCGAGCCTGTCACGATGGCGGTGGCTCCCCGCTACCTCGCGGACGCCACTGCGGCTTGCGGACGCAGAGTCAAGGTGCTGCCGATCCCAGTGGACGATATTTGGATTCGCGATACCGGTCCGGCGTTTCTCCTAAATCGTGAGCACGAACTGGCGGGCACGACATGGCAATTCAACGCATGGGGTGGAAAACATAAACGCCACGAAGCTGACTCTGCACTCGCCTCCCGCATTCTCGATCATCTCAGCGTGCCGCGATTTGATGCGTCGCTGGTGAACGAAGGCGGCGCATTTAGCGTTGATGGCGAGGGCACAGTCCTCACGACGGAAAGTGTGCTGCTCAATCGAAACCGCAATCCGCGGCTCAGCCGAAGTGCCGTGGAAAAAAGGCTGTTGGAATTCACCGGCGCACGAAAGGTGGTATGGTTGCCAGGCAATCCGATGGAAAAGGTCACAGACGGACATGTGGACGGCATAGCGGTGTTCGCAAGGCCCGGCGTGGTGATCGCAGAACTCACGACTGACCGCGACGATCCGGATTACGAGTGCCTCCAGGGAAATCTCCGCGTGCTCCGGCTCGCAACCGACGCGAAGGGCCGGCACTTCGAGATTTTCACGATTACACGCCCACGCTGGAATCTGCTTTGGCCGCGCGACTTTGCCGCCAGCTACATCAATTTCTACATCGCCAATGGCAACGTGATCGTGCCGCAGTTTGGGGATGACCGCAGCGCCATGGATGCAGCGAGCACCATTTCACTCGCCTTCCCGAATCGTGACGTGGTCCTGGTGCGGATCGACGCAATCGCGGCGCACGGCGGAGGGATTCATTGCGTGACGCAGCAGCAGCCCGCTGGTAAAACGAACCGAACCGCAACAACACCGTGATGAAAGTAATAGTCCACAGCGGAGGGGATCAGATCGGAGCCTCGTGCATTGAGGTTTCCTCAGCCACCACCCGCATCATCCTCGATTGCGGCTGGCCGCTCGACGG
>JANLQB010000144.1:0-5194 GCA_031367565.1 Verrucomicrobiota bacterium | reverse complement strand
TCACCGACTTCGAGAAGTTCAAGCATCATGCACTGAGCAGCGCGCCGCCCGTGCCGACGTATTACCCGCTGATGAAGAAGGTGAACGCGAAAGGCCCGGAGGTGCTCGGCAATCTCCCGCGCGTGCCGGGCCTGCCGGCGAAGACCTTCAACGAAGCGGTGCAGAAGAAGGCCAGCGTGTTGGTAGATACGCGGCTCATGCTCGCTTTCGGCGGCGGACATATCAAAGGCGCGCTGAGTATCGGCGCCACGCCCATGCTTTCGATTTGGGCCGGCTGGCTGCTCGATCCGGAAGAGCCGATCCTGCTCGTGCTCGATAGCGACAGCAAAGTGGATGAGGTCGTGAAGCTCTTTATCCGCACGGGCTACACCAAGTTCGCCGGCTACCTGGTCGGTGGAATGACGGCGTGGGATAACGCCGGGTTTCCGTTGGAGGAAGTCGGGCAAATGACCGTGCATGAGATTAAGGAGCGCGACTCAGCCTTGCAGATTGTGGACGTGCGCGCCCCCGGCGAATGGGAGAAAGGCCACGTGCCCGGCGCGACCCACATGTTCCTGCCGGAGTTGCGCGAGAAAGCCGCCCGGCTCAAGAAGACCAAGCCGGTCGCGGTGTATTGCGACAGCGGCTATCGCGCGAGCATCGGCACGAGCATTCTGAAACAGGAAGGCTTCCGCTGTGTCTGTAACGTGCCCGGAAGCTGGCAGGCGTGGAAGAAGGCGAAATTCCCGATCGAAGGCGGAGCTGCATGAAGTGGTTTCTGCCAACGCTGTTGCTGACGCTTCCGGGACTCGCGAGTGCTGCCGACTTCGGCGTCGACGCCACGAATTACGACGGCGCGGCTTGGTCGCCTTACATCGTCGGTGCAGGCATCGGCGTGCTTTCGTGGCTGACCTTTTACTTTGCCGATAAAGCCATCGGAGCATCTTCTTTCTACGCCACGCTTGCGGGCTTCATTGGCAAGCTGTTCGCGCGGAAGCACACGGAGTCGCTGAAGTATTACCAAACCAATCCGCCCCGTGTGGATTGGGGCTTTGTCTTCGTCATCTGCACAATCCTCGGCGGTTTCATCGCCGCGTGGACCGGTGGCGAGTTTCGCAACGAATGGCTGCATCCGATGTGGGTGGATCGCTTTGGAGATAGCATCGCTTTGCGCGGGATCATCGGCTTCGCCGGCGGCGTGCTCATGGCCTTTGGCGCGCGGCTCGCGGGCGGCTGCACGAGCGGCCACGGCATTAGCGGCACACTCCAGCTCAATGCCGGCTCCTGGCTCACCGTCATCTGCATGTTCATCGCCGGCATTGCCACCGCCATGCTGCTCTACACCGCCCTATGATCAATCCCGGCGAAGCAGTGAAAAAGTCCAGCGAGCAGCCGCAAGGTGCGGTCAGCGGCGCGAAGCTCGTGAGTGCGATCCTGTTCGGCCTCGCTTTCGGCTTCCTGTTACAAAAAGGCGGCGTCGGTAAATACAACGTCCTGCTTGGCCAGTTACTGCTCCAGGATTTCACCGTCGTGAAAATCATGATGACCGCGGTGGTCGTCGGCATGGTCGGCGTTTTCACGCTGCATCATTTTGCCAAAGTAAATCTGCACCTCCAACCGACCCGGCTCGGCGCGCAGATCATCGGCGGATCGCTCTTCGGCGCAGGCTTCGCGCTCATCGCCTACTGCCCCGGGACGGGAGCTGCCGCGCTGGGCCAGGGGAGCTGGGACGTGCTCTTCGGCATCGCTGGACTCATCGCTGGCTCTTACCTGTTTGCGGAGCTGTCCGGCTGGTTGAAGCGCACCGTCGAAACGTGGGGCGACAAAGGCAAAGTCATGCTGCCCGACCTTCTGCACGCGCCGCGGCTGCCCTTCGCATACGCCGCCGCTGTGTTACTCAGTGTCGGCCTCTACTTTCTCGACCGGGCCTTCCCTCGGTAACGACCGCGCGCCGATGGCAACCGATGGCAAAGCCATGTCTCTTCCCATGACGCGCGCTTCCGGCGGAATGATCGTCCGCGAGAAGGAGCCGCTGAATCTCGAGATGCCCTTTGGGTCGCTGGATTCCTTCATCACGCCCGTGGAGCGCTACTACGTGCGGTGCCATCACCCGATCCCGGAAATGGACCCGGAAAGCTGGCGGCTGAAGATTGAGGGTGAGGTCGAAAAGCCGTTCGAGCTGACTTACTCCGAGTTGGCAGAAATGGAGACGCGCACGATCACCGTGACGATGGAATGCGCCGGCAACGGGCGCGCTTTTCTCGAACCCCAACGCGACGGCGCGCAGTGGGAAGGGGGTGCCATCGGTAATGCCGAATGGACCGGCGTGCCGCTGGCCGCCTTGCTGGAGCGGGCGGGAGTGCGCGATTCGGTGCGCGAAGTCATCCTCCAGGGCGCAGACCAAGGCGAGATCAAGGAACCTCCGCGGCCCGCCGGAAAGATTCATTACGCACGCAGCCTGCCGCTGGCGAAGGCGAACGACGATGTGCTGCTCGCCTGGCAAATGAATGGCGAAGCGCTGACGCCGGCTCACGGCTTCCCGCTGCGCGCCGTGGTGCCCGGCTGGTATGGCATGGCCGCGGTGAAGTGGCTCACGCGGATCGTCGCGAGCAGCGAGCCGCATCACGGCTACTATCAGACGATAAATTACGCCTACTGGGATCGCGGATCGAGCGCGCCGACGCTTCTTGCGATTACCGAGATGCGCGTGAAAGCGCAGATCGCGCGGCCGGAGTATGCCGAAGCCGTGCGCGCCGGGCAAACGTATCGCGTGCATGGCGCGGCTTGGACGACGGATGCGGAGATCACGCGGGTGGAACTCAGCACCGATGAAGGCGCGACGTGGAGCGCTGCGCGTTTGCTCGGAGAGTCGCTGCGCAACGCGTGGCGGCTTTGGGAATACGATTGGGCCGTCCCCACCGCTCCGGGCAAAGCCGTGCTAATGGCTCGCGCCACGGATTCCGAAGGCCGCACCCAGCCGGCCGAGCACCACGACGATCGCGGCAGCTATCTCATTCACCACTGGCTCCCGATCGAAGTCACCGTTCGTTAAGTGCCCGCCCTTTTCCTGCAAGTAACCAAACCAAAACCATGAAAACATTGCTCAGAATCCTCGCCTTCGTGGCGCTCGTCACGCTGCCTTTCACCGCTACGGCCGCTGAACCCGAAAAGCCCTCCGCCGAAAAAACCCACAAGGTCGTCTTTGAAGTCTCCATCGACGGCGCGGAGAAATGGCAGGGCGCGCTACGCAACGTCGAGAACACCCGCAAGGAACTCGGCGCGGCGACGAAGATCGAAGTCGTCACGCACGGCAAAGGCGTCGGGATGTTGCTCGCGAAGACTTCCGCGGAGAACGCCGAGCTAAAAGCGAAACTCGAACAACTCCACGCCGACGGCGTCGTCTTCGCCGCGTGCGAGAACACGATGAAGCGCGAGAAGCTGGAGAAGAAGGACCTCGTCGAGTTGTCCACAACCGTCCCCTCCGGCGTCAGCGAGGTCGTCCGCAAACAGGCGGACGGCTACGCCTACATCAAGAGCGGCGGGTAGTTTCCGGCGCTCCGCCGGAATGCCAAAGGAAGGAACCCGCACCGATGATCGACCGCATGCGCGCCCTCGCCGCGAAACTGAACCATCCGCTCCTCGCGTGTAACTGTTACAACAAAGACAGCGGGGAACTTGCTTGCCCCGCCTTCACGGTCATCGAGCGCAGCGGAGTGCGCGTCGGAAGTCGCGGGCATCGACGTGCTGTTGAGCGGCCACACGCACAACCGGATGGATGAGCCGCTGGTGGTGAACGGCGCGACAATCATTCAATCGGGCTGTCACGGATCGTTCGTCGGTCGGCTCGACGTGGAGATCGGCGGTGGAAAAATCGCCGTCGTCCGCCACGAATTGATCCCTGTGGACGACACCATCCCGCCAGACCGCGAGATGCAGGAGGCGGTGGAAAAAGGTGGTCGCGCCGCATCGCGCGCTGCTCGCCGAGGTCGTGGGCCAGACCGCGACGGCGCTCAACCGGAATACCTTTCTCGAAGCAACCATGGATAACCTGCTCCTGCAAGGCGGTCGCGGAGGTCGCCGAGACGCACATCGCGTTTTCCAATGGCTGGCGCTACGGCGCGCCGATCCCGGCCGACCCCGTCACGGCGGCGCACGTTGCGAAAGTGCTCGATATCTGCGACCCGTCCGACGTCGCACCTTCGTCACGGTGCTCGCGGTCGGGATCGAACGCGGCATCCTCATCGGCGCCGCCCAGACGATCGCGCTCTACCTCTGGCGCACGAGCCGGCCGCACATGGCCGACAAAGGCCACCGGGTAAGAGCCATCGTGATCGAGTTCCTCGTCCCCGACGAAAAGCTGCTGGATGCGCGACCCGGCAGGGTTTTCAAATTTCACATAGATCGTGAGGCCGAGGCAGCGCGCCCATCTGCCGGTAAGGATCGGTCGCGAGGGTGTGTTCGAGATTGTCTTCGATCATCTCCCGCATCACACGGTCGGTCAGTTCCACCACGGACACGGGCGGGTTGGGTGGCACGATGTTCCAGAGGTCATTCACTCGCGGGCGTGCGCCCCGAGCGCGTCTTTGGCCATTAGTTGTTCGGCCACCTGACGCGCGAGCACCGACTCCACGCCTCGCTCGACGTAGATGCCGGTCAGCTCTTTGACCTCGCTTTCGTGGTCGGAGTTTAATTCTTTGCGCTCGCGTTCGAGGTCGGCCTTCTCGGTATCGGATTGCGAACTGACGGAGACATACTCACCCGCCGCCATCGACATCGCGCCGGCCGCCAGTCCGGCGAGACCGGCGACGAGGATCTGATTTCGCCCGGCCTCGGCCGCCGCCACGCCGACTAGCAAGCTCGCCGTGGAGACAAGTCCGTCGTTTACCCCGAGGACCGCCGCGCGCAGTCAGTCGATGCGATCTGTGCGATGACGTTCGGGGTGGTTCATAAAGTCAGGCGGATGCGGGGCCTCGTATCATTTGCACCGTGACGGTGAGCAGCGCTGGACTTTTTTCGGATCGATCGCGTGGGCGTGCTTCAGCATCGGCAGGCAGCCCACGCGTTCGCGGCGATGTTGCGATCAAACGAGAAAGCGATGCTTCGCCCAACCGCGAAATTCCTCGGTCGCCGACCGGAGCTGCACCGGATACGGCGAGTCCGCGCGCTTCATCACGACGCCCTCGAAGAAATCACAGCCGAGCACGCGGTTCGCATC
>JANLQB010000116.1:0-1540 GCA_031367565.1 Verrucomicrobiota bacterium | reverse complement strand
CCTCACGCGCAGCGGCCACACCGTCACCATCACGAGCACGATGCACGAGGCGCTCTCCACGTTCGCCGCCGAGCGGTTCGACGCCATTATCAGCGATCTCGGCCTGCCCGACGGCAGCGGGCTGGAACTCATGCGCGAAATCCAGCGCCAGCGCCCCGTCCCCGGCATCGCCCTGAGCGGCTACGGCATGGAAGACGACCTGCGCCAGACGAAGGAAGCGGGCTTTTTCGCCCACCTCGTGAAGCCCGTGAACATCGACCAGCTCCGGCAATTGCTCGATCAACTCTCGACGCAAAAACTCGGGCCGTAGTTCGCGCGGACTGCCACGTTTTCAGCGGACCACCGTCACTTAATAGATTTTGGCGTGGACCCCTTTTTCGGCACCCCGCGTCTTGGCGGAAACGCCGGCCCCGTGTTGATCGCGATTGCCGACGCTGGCGTGAGTGGAGCACCCGGTTTGAGCAAAGACGAACGCGGTGGCGGTGAGGATGATGAGGATGATCTTCATAATATTCTCCCCTTCGCGATTGCGCCCCGAAGCGGACGTATGGCACGAGCACATCCACCGAAAGTTCACGATCGAGCGCAGGATCATGCGGGCCGGAATCGGCGAGCCCGAGCGTGTCGTATTCACCTCCGAAAAATCGCGCGACGCTGCGGAAACGGACGGGAGGAAAGTGGTGGTATCTCGCGATTTATACCCGCAGCTATGCCTCCCTCCGCGAAAAGGAAGTATGTCCGACCAAGTATCCATTGCTTCATTTGATGAGTTCGAATTTGCCGAAAGGCTCGCCGCCCGGCTGGCCGCGGAGGGCTTCCAAGCCACCGCGCAAAGCGACGCGGCAGAGCAGTTCTGGAAGTTTTACAATCTGCATCCCCGCGCCCACTGCCATGTCCGGGTGCCCAAGGATGACATTGACGCGGCCTTGAACCGTCTCAAGGAACTCGATGCCAGCGAAGGCGTTTTGAAATCCGCCATTCGGTGCCCAGATTGTGGCTCCACACGAGTCGAATACCCGCAGTTTTCGCGCAACACCATCATCGGCGCGATGCCTTCCATCGCGGCGGCGGTCGGACTGATTGATCGGAACTTTTATTGCTCCGCCTGCCACTTCACCTGGGCTCCCACGACCGATGCGGTGGAAACAGTGTCGGCGGGGAAGGACATGTTGAGATGATTCACGCACGGTCGTGAGTGACGGGCTGCTGATCGCCTGCGATTTTGCGGTGCCGCGCGGTGCCACCTTTATTCCGCTCGTCGCAACCGTCCCGGATGCGCCTCTCAGCGAGGAAAAATTTAAGAGATACAACCGCGCGTCCGATGCATTGCGAATCGGGGTGCAACTCTAACTCCAACTCTATTATGACTCCGTTGATCCTAGCTTACACCCCCATCCTGGCCGCCGCTGGCTGGGCTTTCATGACTTACCTGCTCGGCGGCGGTGCCGGACTGGCCATCCTCGTCTTCATCCTTCTAAAGGTCATGGGTAAATAGCTGCCATGTCCGCCGACCAACATTTGGATTTCGAGCGCGACATTG
>JANLQB010000112.1:0-2167 GCA_031367565.1 Verrucomicrobiota bacterium | reverse complement strand
TTCGCCAAAAACCTCATGTCTCGCCGTCTGCGCCTCGCGCTCCTAGCTGCCATCTCTCTTTTCCCCGCCGCCGCCTCCGCCGGCGAAAGTGTCTCGCGCCCCGGCGTGCTGCACCTTTCGCTCGACGACGCGATCCGCATGGCGCTCGCTAAAAATTTCTCGATCGAAGTCTCCCGCTACTCGCCTCGAATCGCGCGCGAACGGGTGACGTCCGCACTTGGGCGCTTCGATCCGAATTTCACCGCGCGGTGGAATTCCTCGGAAGACACGCGGCACGATTTTTTTCTCGGCGCGCAGCGGCATCGATCGCAGACCGCCATTGCCCAGAGCGACAGCGCCAGCGTTGGTTTCGATGGAATCACGCCGTGGGGCCTCAGCTACGACGCGGGGCTTTCGACTGATCTTTTCAGCGGCACGAGCAATCGCTTCAACGAAGACTACGCGAGCCGCGTCTCGATCTCGGTGAACCAGCCGCTCCTGCGCGGTGCGGGCACAGCGGCGAATCTTTTTTCCGTCCGCATCGCGCGAAACAACGTGCTCGTTTCCGAATGGTCGCTCCAGCAACGAGCCATCGACACCCTCACGGAAACCGTCCGCGTTTACAACGAGCTGCACCAGGCGCACGAAAACCTCCGGGTCGCCGAGCGCTCGCGAGCGCTCGCGCAGCAAACGCTCGATGACAACATCAAGCGCGCGGACATCGGCGTGATGTCGCCGCTAAACATCACGACCGCGCGCGCCGAAGTCGCCTCGCGCGAGGAGAACGTGATTTTCGCGCAGCGGCAGATGAAGAATAACGAGAATTTTCTGAAGCAACTCGTGACCGCCGACCTTCAGCCGATGCTCACGATCCAAGTGGAAATCGAGATCCCGCCGTCACCGGCCTTTCGCGCGGATGTGAATGCCGGGATCGCGACCGCGATGGAAAACCGACCCGACTATCGGGCGGCGCTCATCGAACTGAAGCAGCGGCATATCACGCTCGCGTTTCAAAAAAACGCGGCCCTTCCCCGGCTCGACCTCACCGGAAGTCTGCGCTTGCTCGGCTTTGACAACGATGTCGGCACGAGCCTCGACCGGGTCACGAAACGCGATCAAACGCAGTGGAGCGCGGGCGCGATTTTCAGCGTGCCGATTCCCAATCGCGAAGGTCGCGGCGCGGCGAATGCCGCGCGACTTTCCGCCGCGCAGGGCCTCGTAGATTTACAGCGTCTGGAGCAACAGATCGTCGTGGATGTGGACAACGCCTCGGGCCAGATCATCGCCGCGCGCCAGCGCATCGCCTCCACGGCGGAAGCCAGCAAACTCGCACAGGAAAGTCTCGACGCCGGCGAAGAGCGACTGCGCGCCGGGACCGGCACGACGTTTGAAGTGCTCGAGCTCCAGAAGCGTCTCGTCGAAGCCGAATACGCCCAGCTCCGCGCGCGTGCCGACTACAACGAAGCCGTGAATACTTACTACAAACAAACCGGCGTCACGCTCCGCCAGTATCGCGTCTCGATCGGGAAATAGCCTGCGCCATGGACGCAACCACCGTGTGCCGCGAGTGCGCGCAAACCGTCGTGAGCGAAGCGCCGAAATGCAAAAAATGCGGCGCGCTCCGCCCTGCGGATCACGAGTGGAAGGGCGAAGGTTACGAATGGAAATCGCGCGGAACGTGGTTGGGCTACCCGCTCGTGCATGTCGCATTTGGGAGTAACGCGCGAGGCCGCCCGCGTACCGCGCGCGGGATCGTGGCCATCGGCCAGCGCGCCATCGGAGTGGTCGCGCTCGGCATCGTCGCGAGCGGGTTCATCAGTATCGGCGTCGTCTCTTGCGGAGTGCTTTCACTCGGCGTGGTCAGCTTCGGACTCGCGTGCGCGCTGGGCGTAAATGCCGTTGCGCCTTTTGCGATCGGCGTGACCGCGATCGGCGTCGTGGCGAAAGGCGTCGCAACCGTCGCGTGGAAAATGCCGCTGTAGGGCGATCGTGGCACCAAGCCCGCTCTCCGGCGATTTTCTCGCTTGGTGAATCGCCCGCCCTTCGCTTTTAGTCCCCGCCCACTCCCACTATGAGCACTACCCGAAATGGCCTCTTCGCAGGCGGCAACTGGATCGTCGATGCCGTCAAAGTCATCGACACCTGGCCGCAGCAGGATGCGCTAGCCAACATTTTTTCCACCTCGAAA
>JANLQB010000045.1:0-2514 GCA_031367565.1 Verrucomicrobiota bacterium | reverse complement strand
CGCGAGTGATCGCAAGAATCTGCTTGAGCTTCCCGCGAGCCGAATTAGCTTCGCGCTCTCCAAAAGGGGACCGTTAGCTCAATTGGCAGAGCAAGCGACTCTTAATCGCTAGGTTGATGGTTCGATTCCATCACGGTCCACCTCTTTTCGAGCAACGGTCATGGTGATTGTTTTCCGTATTTCACGGAAGCAGCGCGCCGGGTTTCCTGTTTACCCCGCATCTCCTCTTTGGGCGCTGGCATTGATGATGCTTATAGAAATTCATTATGAAAGCTCGCCATTCCTCCTCCGCCAGCAACGCTCCACTCGACATTTCCCGCTTCGAACTTTTCTTGAATGTGTTCGTCAGAACGCCATCCCGCCCGGTCGGACGGCGCTCTTCGCGCAAACGCTAACGGCACCAACCGAAAGCGCGGGGCGGGACGCCCCGACTCCTTGTTTGGGCCTTCAATCCTCGCGGTTTGCGGCTTCTGTCCGTGAAATTTTTCTCAGAGCGCAAGCGCTGAAATTCGCCACGCGATAAAGGCGATGACGACGAACAATGAAAGCGCGAGGGCGACGACCCAGCGGCGTTTGAAAACGAGGCCATAGAGCCAGAAGAGTTTTAGATCAAAAACGGGACCGAAGAGGAGGAAGGCGAGTTTTGCCGCGAAGGGGAAGGTAATGAAGCTGGCGGCGACGAAAGCATCAGTGGTGCTGCAAAGGGCGATGGCGGCGGCGAGGCCCATCATGGCGAGGATGGCGACCGGGGGATTCGTGGCGAGTGGGTCGATGACGGAACGATCGATGGCGGTGTTGAAGACGCTGGTAAGCGCGGTGCCGATCACGAGAAAAAAGGCGACGTCGAGGAAATCGGCGCTCGCGGACCGCATGGCGAGGATGAGCCGGCGGCCGAAGCTGGATGCGGCGACGAGCGAAGGGAAATCCTGAGCGTCTGGCGCGGCGCTGATGCTGAGTCCGGCGCGTCGTTCATTCGCGGAGTCTTTGAGAATGCCGGGCTGGAGTAGCTTTGCGATCGGGATTTGGCGGACGATGAAGCCGACCGCGACGGCGATGAGGAAGCCGATTCCGAGGCGGAGGCTAGTCATCAGCAGAGGGTTTTGTCCGCGAAAAGCGGCGTAGGTGCTGATGGCGACGATCGGGCTGACGATGGGTGCGCCGAGCATGTAGGTGACGGCGCAGGAAATCGGCAGACCTTTGCGGATGAAGCGCCGGATAACGACCACGCTCCCGCATTCGCACATGGGAAAAATCAGCCCGAGAAGCCCGCTCGCAAAGATCGCAGCAGCGGGATTCTTCGGCAGAATCCGCTGCATTTTCTCCGCCGGGACGAAGACATCGACGAGCCCGGAAACGAGCGAGCCGAGGAGCAGAAACGGGATTCCTTCAAAGAGAACGCTGAGAAACGAAACCGCGAAATCGTTGAAACTGAACGTAAACCAGGTCATGCAGGACGGACTCGGACGACGCCGCGGCGCGGGTTCCGCGTGGCGTTACTGGCCGTAGGAGGCTTCGACGCGTTTCGACACGTCTTTGTAACCGTAGTCCGTCTCCATGATGTCTTTCATGCACTGGAGATACTCCTCTTTTTTGCCCATGGTTTCATAGACGAGGCCGAGATCGTAGAGGGTGTCTTTTTTCACGATGTCCATCGCGAGCATTTCACTGGCGGCGCTCTTAAATTGCGTGGCCGCCATGTCGAGCATGCCTTTTTGCACGAAGCAACGACCGAGTAAACTCATCGCTTTTAAGCGCGAGTTCGGGTTTTGCCGGGCGCGCTGGAGTTCGGGGATGGCGTCGTTGAACTGGCCGAGCGCCAGCAGCATTTCGCCGAGCTCGAAGCGCAATTGCAGATCGGTCGGATTCCGCTCCACGCGCTTCCTGGCCTCGACGAGTTGCGCTTCCAGTTTCTCCTTCTTTAACGTTTCGAGTTCGGCTTGATAAGTCGCCGCGTCTTCGTGCTGATCGCCCCCTTCGGTAAACCACTTTTCCAGCACGTCGATACGCACATCGAGCTTCCTCATTTGCAAATCGCTCACCTTGCGCGCGACCGCCGGATCGGTCCCGCTCATGAGTTGGTTCGCGTGGGCATAGTAACCGATCGCGCCGTCGAGACTTTCCTCATCGCTTTCGATCTCAAAACGATCCTCCCACAGCTTCGCGATGCGCCGGGTGAGGTCCGAGTTTTCCTGATTCGCCTCCCACTGCGGATACAGCTCGTTGAGCTGATCGTTGATCATCTCGGCGCTCTTCACGATGCGCCCTTTTTGCTCCAGCGAGATGGCCTGATCCTTGTCCTTGATCAAATCGCGATAGCTCTTGTCCTTCTGGTCCCATCCACCGCTTTTCATCGAAGCCGTCGCCGACGCATCCTTGCTCCGTTTCACCGCCGTAAGATCGGCTGGATTCATCTCGGCGATCTTCGAATAAATATCGACCGCCTTGTCGGCGCTGCCCATCGCCAGATAGTGCTCGCCCAGCTCGTGCATCACCTTCGTGTCCTTCGGATTTCCC
>JANLQB010000038.1:0-7599 GCA_031367565.1 Verrucomicrobiota bacterium | reverse complement strand
CACGTTATCCTGCACGAAAACCACGCGTCGCCCGTGGTCTCGACCTATGTGCTCTACCACGTCGGCAGCAAAAACGAGCGGCCGGATCGCACGGGGTTCGCGCACTTTTTTGAGCATCTGATGTTCGAAGGGAGCGACAATATTCCGCCGAAGACGATCGACAAATATATCTCCGGCGCGGGCGGGAATCTGAACGCGAGCACGTCGTTCGATCAGACGGATTATTTTTTCAACGTGCCGGCGAATCAACTGAAGCTCGCGCTTTGGATCGAGAGCGAGCGTATGATGCATTCAAAGATCGACCAGACCGGCGTGGAGACGCAGCGGCAGGTCGTGAAGGAGGAGAAGCGGCGCGGCGTGGACAATCAGCCTTACGGCACGTTGTTCGAGAATCTCGCCGGGCTCGTTTTCAAAGGAACGCCGTACGAGTGGGTGCCGATCGGTGCATTCCAATACATCGACCAGGCGACGATCGAGGAGTTCCGCGACTTCTACAAAACGTATTACATGCCGAACAACGCGACGCTCTCGATCGCGGGCGATTTCGATCTCGAAAAAACGAAGCAGCTCGTCGCGGACTATTTCGGCACGATCCCGAAAGGCCCGGCGGTGCAGCGTCCGCAGATCGACTGGAAACTCGACGTGCCCGGCGCATCGAAGGACGTGGAAAAAGAGAACACGCCGCTGCCCGCTTCGCTCCACGCCTGGCGCGCGGCGACCGAGACGGACCCGGATTCCTACCCGCTCGAAATGCTCGGCAACATCCTTTCGACCGGCCGCAGTTCGCGGCTCTACAAGCGGCTCGTGGAAAAGGAGCAGGTCGCGCTGCAAGTTGAGGCGTTCCCGTTCCTGCTCGAAAAAGCGGGGATGCTCGGCGTGTATGTGATCGGCCAGAAAGGCGTGCCGCTGGAGACGCTCGACAAGCTGATCGACGAGGAAGTGGAGAAGGTGAAAACGGAGGGCGTGACCGAGGACGAATTCCAAAAGGCGCTGAATAATCAGGAGGCGGAATTTGCGTCGTCCTTCGGTGCGATGTCCTCGCGGTCGAAGAATCTGGCGCGCTACCACGTCTTTTTTGGCGATACGAATCTCATCAATACCGAGCTGGATCGCTACCGCGCGGTGAAGCGCGAAGACCTGCAACGCGTCGCGAAAAAGTATTTCACCAAGGAAGGCCGCAACGTCCTCCGCTATCCCGTCCCCGCCGCACCCGCCGCACCCGAATCCAAGTAAATCCCATGCGCCTAATCCTCACTCTCGCCATCGCCACCACTTGTATCGCGGCTCCGCTGCACGCCGCGATCGACCGGGCAAAAAAGCCCGATCCCGATCCCGCCCCCGCCGCCGCGTTTCCCGACTTCAAAACGGTAACGCTCAAAAACGGGTTGAAGGTTTTCGTGATCGAAGACGACCGCAAACCCACGCTCTCACTGCGCCTGCTCTTCAAAGGCGGCTCGACTCTCGACGGCGCAAAAGTAGGCGTCTCTGGCTTTGCCGCCGGGCTGCTCAATCGTGGCACTGCCACGCGCGATGCGGCAACGTTTGCGCAGGAATGCGACTTCATCGGCATGAAACTCGAGGCCGCTGCCGGTGCCGATGCCCACAGCGTCGGCGCGGGCGGGCTGACGAAATACACCGCGAAGATTCTCGAACTCTTTGCCGACGCCGTGCTGCATCCCGCCTTCCCTGCGGACCAGCTCTCGAAGGAGCAAAAGAAAGCCCTTTCGCAACTCGCCGCTGAGAAACAGCAGCCGACTTCGCTGCTCGACAAGCTGCAAGGCAAGGTCATCTACGGCGACCATCCCTACGGTGCCTACAGCACGCCGGAAAACGTGACCGCGATTACGCGCGATGATCTCGTCGCGTTTCACCAAACCTACTTCGCGCCCAACAACGCGACGCTCGCCATCGTCGGCGATGTGAAGGCGGGCGATATCGTGCCGCTTTTGGAAAAGGCGCTCGCCGGATGGCAGCCACACGACGTGGTCATGCCGATCCTGCCGGAAATCGCGCCGGTGAAAGGCATCACCGTGCATCTCGTCGATCGCCCCGGCTCCGTGCAGAGCAACATCGGCATCACCGAAACCGGCCCTGCCCGCAACAGCCCCGACAGCGCGGAACTCAACGTCGTCAACGCCACGCTCGGCGGGGGATTCAGCGGACGCCTTTTCCAAAATCTCCGTGAAAAACACGGTTGGACCTACGGCGCGTATTCCGCCTTTGGCATGAACAAATTCGGCGGCTCCTTCGAGGCCAGCGCCGAGACGCGCAACGAAGTCACCATCCCCGCGATCAAGGAAACGCTCGCCGAGATGAAGCGCCTCCGCGATGAGCCCGTGCCCGACGCCGAACTCGAACTCCAGCGCCAGTACAACATCGGCAACTATCTCCTCTCGCTCGAAAACGCCTCGCGCAACGCCCAGCGCGTGCAAGACATCGACCTCTACGGCCTCGCGCCCGACTACTACAAACGCTACGCCAAACGCATGGAAGCCGTGACGCCCTCCATCGCGCAGCAACTCGCGCAGCAATACATCAGCGTCGAAAACGTCGCGATCTGCGTGGTCGGCGAGGCAAAGGAGATCAAGGCGGAGCTGGAAAAGATCGGGAAGGTCATCGTGTACGACACGGACTTGAAGCCGGTCGCCGCCGGGAAATAGCCAGCCTGTTTCCGCCGCATGGTCCGCGACTATGTGATGAGGCTGGTCGAGCAGGTCGCGAAGCTGCTCGTGAGCATCGCGGCCAAACGCGCCGCCGGGCAGCACGACGAGGCGCGGGCGGACTTGAACGCGCTCTGCCAGGAGCACACCGGGCTCACGCTCGATTTTGTAAAAAGCACTTCACCGGAAGGCGTGGCGGAAGCGTTGGCCGCAGCCGGAGCCTTACGCCACGCGCGCGCCGTCCTGCTTTCGGATTTACTCACACACGACGCCGAAATCAGCGACGAAACCAGCCGCCCGGTGGAAGCAATCGTCGCCCGCCTGCACGCGTTTTGTTTGCTCGCGGATTCCATGCAAATGCTCAACCGCGCTGAGCAAGCCACGTATCGTCCCAAACTCGACCGACTCGCGGAAATCCTCAGCGCGCTGAGCGGCAATCCTTACGTGCAAAGCAAACTCCAGCTTCATCGCAAAGGGGACGCTGCGCCGAGATGAACGGCAGCTATCGCGGACGCCTCGCCCCGTCGCCCACCGGCTATCTGCACCTCGGCCACGCGCGCACTTTCTGGATCGCGCAGCAGCGTGCGGAGGCTACGGGCGGCGCGCTGATTCTTCGTAACGACGATCTCGATCGCGCACGGTGCCGGCCGGAGTTTGTCTCGGCGATGATCGAAGATATGCAGTGGTTTGGGCTGCGATGGAGCGAAGGGCCCTATCATCAGAGCGAACGGATGCCGCGCTCCATCGCGGCGTTTGAAAAGCTACGGGCGCTTGGGCTCATCTACCCATGCCACTGCTCGCGGCAGGACGTCCTCCACGCCCTCAGCGCGCCGCATGAGGGTGAGGACGAGCCGGTTTATCCCGGCATGTGCCGGAGCTGCTCACCCGACCGCGCTCGCGAGGGCGTGAACTGGCGCTTCCACGTTCCTGATGGCGAAACGATTTCTTTCATCGACGGCGCGCTCGGGCTGCATACGGAGATCGTCGGCCGCGATTTCGGCGACTTCCTCGTCTGGCGAAAAGACGACCGGCCGAGCTATCAACTCGCCTGCACGGTCGATGATGACGATCTGCGCATCACAGAAGTCGTGCGCGGAGCGGATTTGCTCACGAGCACCTGCCGCCAACTGCTGCTCTACCGCGCGCTTGGCCACCGCGAGCCCGCATTTTTCCACTGCCCGCTCGTGACCGATGAAAACGGGGCGCGGCTCGCGAAGCGGCTTGATTCTTTGAGTCTGCGGACATTGCGCAAAGCGGGACGCACGCCGGAAGAGTTGCGCGGCGAATAGAATTTCCGGCGGACTTTTGCCGCGGACGATTCAGATCGTGGGTGGATATTTTTTGCGGGCGAATGCGCAGGGAAAGTTCGTTGAGACGGGACGCCTCAACCGACGCTCGGGACGAGCGTGCTCCCCGGAATTCGCCGCCGCGCGTCAGTGCCCCACCGTGGCAGGGGCTGCCGTCTTCGGTGGATGAAAGAAGAGCGCCAGGATGATTGCGGCAGCGAGTGCGGAAAAACACGGGATGAGGAAGAGCCCGCGGAAGTTCGTGATGCCGTCCTTTGTAAAGGTGTCCTGAATGAGGCCGGGGCAGATGAAGTTCGCGAGGAGCGCGCCGAGGCCGAGAATCATGACGTTGAACAATCCCTGCGCGCTGGCGCGTGCGTCTTTTGGGAAATGCGCATCGACGAAAATATAGACCGTCGCGAAGAAGAACGCGTAGCAGACGCCATGGAGGATATTGACCGTGACGATGAGCCACTGGTGCTGCGGCAGGTAGGCGAACACGGCGAACCGCGCGGCGTGACCGAGGATGCCGACGATCATCGTTGCGCGCCAGCCGAGCGCCTTCAGCGTCGCGCCGAGGATGAACATGGTGAGGATTTCCGCGATCTGACCGATGCTCATCACCGGCATGATCCAGTTGCCCGGAATGCCCACGCCGCCTTTGTCCACGACTGTTCCGAGAAAGGTGCCCGTCCAGTTGAAGAAGCAATTGTGAACGAACGCGTCGATGAACGTGACGATCCACAGCACGAGTACGAAAGGGTGTTTGAGTAGCTTCATCGCTTCCAGCCAGGCGAGCGATTCCTTCGCACCTTCTTCCGCGCGTTTCGGCGGCGTGTGCGGGAGCGTGAGGCTGAACGCCGCGAGCAGGAGCGAGGCGATTCCCGCGACGACGTAAGTCCACTTCGTGGCCTCTTTCATCGCATCTCCAGTCAGCCCAGAGCCAAGGACCGCGCCAATCCACGCGACGGCTCCCTGCGGATTCAAGGCATCCACTTTTGCCCAATCGACGAGGATGAACGTGAACGGCCACGCAGCGAGAATCCACCCGATCGTGCCGCCCATCCGCACGATGCCGAACTCCTGCTGCGCGTCCTTCATACTCGCAAACGCGATCGAGTTTGTGATCGAAATCGTGGGCACGTAGAGCAGGCAGTGGATGAACATCAGCGTTAGAAACAGCGGGTAGCTGCGCGTGAACCCGCACCCGAGAATGGCGAGTCCGCCAACGAGATGGCTGAAGGCGAGAAACTTCTCCGCCGCGAAATTGCGATCCGCGAATTGATTGCTGAAAAACATCCCGACGATCGCCGCGATCGGGAACGCATTCAGAATCCACGACTGCTGCGAAGGCGTGAATCCAAGGCTCGGCAAATACCCGAAGATGAGCGGCAGCCACGCGCCCCAGATGAAAAACTGGAGCACCATCATGAGGAAGAGTTTGTTGCGCGGGGACGAGTTCATGGGCGGAGAGATGTAGGGAGATGTTCCGAAAGGAGCAAGCCGCTCGGGCTGATTACGCGAGAATCCCCTTCACGACTTTCCCATGCACATCCGTGAGGCGGAAGTCGCGGCCTTGGAATTTGTAGGTGAAGCGCTCGTGATCGATGCCGAGCAGGTGCAGCAGCGTCGCGTTGAGATCATGCACATGCACGGGGTTCTCGACGATGTTGTAGCAGTAGTCATCCGTCTCGCCGAAGACCATGCCGCCCTTGATCCCGCCGCCCGCCATCCATGTCGTGAAGCAGCGCGGATGGTGATCGCGCCCGTAGCCCGCGTTGTCGATCGAGCCCTGCACGTACACGGTGCGTCCGAATTCGCCGCCCCAAATGATGAGCGTTTCATCGAGCATCCCGCGTTGCTTGAGATCAGTAACGAGCGCGGCGCTAGCCTGATCCACGTCCTTGCATTGCTTCGGCAGCTTTTCATTCAGGCTGCCGTGCTGATCCCATCCGCGATGATAGAGCTGCACGAAGCGCACGCCGCGCTCACTGAGTCGCCGCGCGAGCAGGGCGTTCGCGGCGAAGGTGCCGGGCTTGCGTGCGTCTTCGCCGTATAACTCAAAAGTGCTCGCGGGCTCCTGACTGATGTCCATCAAGTCGGGAACCGAGGCCTGCATCCGATACGCCATTTCGTATTGCTGAATCCGCGTGTCGATCTCCGGGTCGCCGATCTGCTGCGCGGCCGTGCGGTTGATTTCATCGAGCGCATCCAGCATCTCGCGGCGTGCAGTACGGTCGAAGCCCGGTGGATTTTTCAGATACAAAACCGGATCGCCCTGGCTGCGAAATTTCACGCCCTGATGCGACGGCGACAAAAACCCCGTGCCCCACAGCCGCGAGAAAAGCGGCTGGTCGTTCAGCTCTCCCGTGCCCTGCGAGATGAGCACGATGAACGCGGGCAAATCCTGATTTTCGCTGCCGATGCCGTAACTTAGCCACGCCCCGAGGCTCGGTCTTCCCGGCTGCTCGCTGCCCGTTTGGAAAAAGGTCATCGCCGGATCGTGATTGATCGCCTCCGTGTGCATCGAGCGGATGAAGCACACGTCATCGACGACGCGCGAAGTATGCGGCAGCAGCTCGCTCAGCCAGATGCCCGCCTTGCCGCTTTGCGAAAACTGAAACTTCGTCGCCGCGACGGGAAACTTCGCCTGCCCCGAAGTCATCCCCGTCACGCGCTGCCCCATGCGGATCGAGCCGGGCAACTCCTGTCCGTGAAATTCCTTCATCTTCGGTTTGTAATCGAAGAGGTCGATGTGTGACGGCGCACCGGACTGATGCAGGTAGATCACCCGCTTTGCCTTCGGCGCGTGATGCAGCGCCTTCAGGATTCCGTGCGTCGCATTCTTCGAGGCGCCGGATTGTGTGACGGCGGCGACGAGGTCGCGATCGAGCAATGAGGAGAGCGCAGCGACGCCGATGCCCGTGGCCGTGCGCCCGAAAAATTGTCGGCGCGTTTGGGAATGAGCAAAGAGGTGGTCGATTTCGTTCATGGCTTGATGAATTTCTTAAAAGCGCGGTCGCAAGTTTCGGGGAGCACGTTCGTCCCGAGCGTTGGTCTTCGCGTCCCGCGGAGACGAACTTCGCTGCATGTCATTTTCACGAAGGACGCGCGAACTTGATTGCACATCCTCGAAAGTCCGCAAAGGCGGGACGCCTTCGCCAACGCTCGGGACGAACGTGCTCCCCGGAATTCGCCGCCGCGCTCAGCCTTTGGTGACGGTTTCATCGAGATTCAGGATGGTGCTCGCCACGCTCGCCCATGCAGCCAGCTCGGCGGCGTCGAGTTGTGCATTTCGCGGGGATTCTCCGATGCCGAGGAGCGCGGCGGCTTGCTCTGGCGCGGCGGCGAAACGGGCGCGTTGTTTTTCAAAAAGCCGCACCAGCGACTTCGTCTCGTTTTCCGAAGGCATCCGCGCGGTCGCGAGGCGGAAGGCGAAGGCGACTCGTTCTGCGGGCGCGGCACCGCCTTCCGTCATCATTCGCTCAGCCAGTTTGCGGGCGGCTTCGACGTAGGTCGGGTCGTTCATGAGCACGAGCGCTTGCAGCGGCGTGTTCGTGCGGTCGCGATTGACTGTGCATTTTTCACGATCCGGCGCATCGAAGGTCGTGAGCGATGGCGGCGGCGAGGTCCGTTTCCAAAATGTGTACATC
>JANLQB010000769.1:0-4900 GCA_031367565.1 Verrucomicrobiota bacterium | reverse complement strand
CAGCAGCGTTCCGCGCGGAGTCACGACCCACTCGATCGTCCGCCCGGAAAGCTGCTGCACGGCGAGTCGGCGCGCGATCGAGTTGAACGGATCGTAGGTCGCGAGCTTCACCGTCTTCTCCGTCGCCTCGATCGGCAGCACCTGATGTTTGAAAACGAAACGCGTCGGCAAAAGCTGCTGCAACGGTCGGTCGATCTTCGTCGCCTCCACAGAGACGAGCGGCATCTTAAAAAGCTCACCGAGCCCCGCCGCGAATTTGTGCTCATCGACCTTCCCGGAATTCAGCACCTCGATCGTCCACGTACTGCCCGACGGCGGCGAGATGGCGGCGAGTGCCTGCACGTCTTCTGCGGCGGTGACGCCGCTGGCGAGCAGGAGATCGACGAGCGCTTTGCGCGAAGTCATTTCCGTTTCGCGGTCGCGGTGCGTTTCGGAGCCGGTGCCGGCGCGTCCTCGCGCAGGAGCGGTTCGCCTCTGCGGAAAGTTTCGTCGGCGGGCACGCGCTCGCGGATGCCTTTCGGAGCGAGGGTGGATTCGAGATCGGGTTCGAGTTGCAAGCCTTCAAACTGGCGTTCCCGCTGGTCGATCGCATCGCGCGGGGTGTTGCTCACGACCGGGCGCAGCAGGATCACCAGTTCATCGCGCGTCTTCTTCGTCTTCGTGCTGCGGAAGAGCGCGCCCAGTCCGGGAATCTTGCTGAGATAGGGGATGCCGGATTTCGAGAGCGAATTGCGTTCGATGCGCAGCCCGCCGAGCACGATGGTCGCACCGCTGGGGACGCTCACGTTGGTCTTCAAAACGCGGGTGCCGATGCGCGGAATGGCGTTGCCGCTGATCGTGTCGGTGTCGCCCGAAAGTTCGTCGATCTTCTGCACGATCTCGAGCTGGCATTCGTTATCCGAGTTGATGAGCGGCAGCACTTCGAGCTGCGTGGCAACGGTCTTGAATTGCACGCTCGCATTCGTGGAGAGCCCGTTGTTCGCGTTCACCCCGACTGCGGAGCTGGTGATGTTCGTCGGCACCGCGATCTCGGTCCCCGAGGAGATGACGGCCTTTTTATTGTTGCTCGTGAAAACGTTCGGGTTCGACGTCACGCGAAAGCGCCCCGTCTGGTTGAGCGCCTGCACGATGACATCGAGCGCGTTTCCCGCAGTGAAAAAGCCGCTGAGACCGGAAGCGCCACCCGTCGCGATCTGCGTGATCTTGCTCTGCGCCAGCAAGCTCGTGAGGCTGAGGCCTAAAGGGTTGGTGAGATTGCCGGGACTGATCACCAAATTGCTCGCCGCAGCACCGGTGCCCGTCGTTCCGCCGTTCAAACCCCTGTCGCCACCTCTGCGAAAGACGTAATCGACTCCGAAATTCTCGTCGTCGTTCAGCGAAAGCGTGCCGATCACCGCATGGATCATCACCTGCGGCGCGCGCACATCGATCTTGTCGAGGAAGGCGAAGACCTTTTGCTGCACGTCTTTGTTGCCGATCACGATGATCGCGTTCGCCCGCTTGTCCGCGATGATCTTCGTGTTGCCGACATTGAACGCCTCCGGCACCACATCGCGCTCTTCCGCATTCAGACTCTCCGAAAATCCACCCGTGCCGCCGCCGCCGCTGCCTCCGAGTCCGCCGCCGTTGTTGCCAAACCGGTTGTTGTCCGAAGCATTTTGCGTGTTCCCCGTGCTGCCGCGATTCTGGCCGGTCCGGCCATTCGCCCCGCCCGCGCCGCCTTCATCCTTCGCTCCCGGATCGGAAATCGCCTGCTTCATCGCCTGGAGGATGTCGCCCGCGGAGACAAATTTCAGCGGACGCGTCACCGGCTCGCCGAAGATCGTGTCCGCATCGAGCTGCTCGATCAGCTTGCGGAAAAATTTCAGGTTCACCGGACGCGTCACGATGTGGATGCGATTCGTCCGCTGATCCGCCTGCAGGATCGTCTTCCCCACCACCACCGCATCCTCCGAAAGCACCCGCCCGGAATTCACCTCGATCGTGCCCGGTGCCGTCACCTCCACCGTTGCATTGCCTCCCGGCAGCGGCACGCCTTCCGGCGTCAGCGCTGGGTTTGCGCGGACCTGATTTGGGCGGGAAACCCCCGGCGTGGTCGTGGTCGCCGCGGTCTGCCCTTTCGGCTGAATGATGTCCTGCAACTTCTCCAGCACATCCTTCGCGTCCGCGCGCTTGAGTTCAAAAAATTCGCTCTTCACCTCCGCTGGCGGCAGGTCGATCTCGCGGATGATGCGCAGGATGCCGCGGATGATGACGGAATTTTCCGTGATTAAAAGCGCGCCCGCTTTTGGCAGCGGCGTGATCGTCTGCCCGAGCGTCGGGCTCGCCGGAATTGCCTGCCCGAGCACTTGGGCGAGTTCCGTCGGGTCGGCAAATTCGAGTTTCTTCAAGTAAGTAACGACCTGCTCGTTGTCGGGCAGTTCATCGAGTTCCGAGAAAATCGGGATGCCGTAATTGCGCGGACTTTTTCCCGTGCCGATGACTTTCCAAAGCTTCCCGTCCGTGCGCTCCACCGGCACGAGCGTAAAGCCGTTCATGAGCAAATTGATCTCGATGATCTTGATCGCCTCGTCCTTCGGCACGGGTTGGTTGATCACGATATTGATCTGCCCGATGACCTGATTGTCGCGGATCAGTCGCCGCCCCGTGAGCCGCTCGTAGAAATCGAGCACCTGCATCACATCCATGTTTGGAAATTGCAGCGAGACGCCATCCGTTCCAGGAGTCGTCACCGCTGCCGTGGGCAGGTTGGGCCGGGGCGGTGTCGGCAGTGCGGGCAGTGTCGGCGAACCTGGAAGCGGCACCGGCACCGGCAGCGCAGGCTGTGCGGGATTCTGGGCGACGGCTCCAGCAGCCAAAGCGAGGAGCGAAAGGAAGATGTATGGGCGAGACACGGAGCGATGAATAGATTGGGGGCTGCGGGCGGTCAATAGAGGGAAGCAGAGGGGAATGCGTTCAATCTTGGCCGGGGAAAGATGAAATCCCGGTAAGCGCTCACCGCGTTCGATGTTCGATGTTCATCTCGCCGCCGCCCATGAGCTTCCTAAGCTCCGCACACTTGCCGAGCAGCAGCGCAAAGAGGAAAGCCAGCGTGCGATTCTTCGTCTTCGAGGACAACTCCGAGCGCACCCAAGTCGCGCGGGATCTCACCTATTTGAAACGCCTCAGCGAAGCCAGCGGCGGACGCATCGTGCCACCCGACGAACTCAGCAAAGTGCTCGCCGAACTCAAAACGAACGAAGCGACCACGTCACCGGGACCGATGTTGATTTCCCTCGGGGTAATAACCGCCGCGCGAGTGATCGGCAGACCGATGAATGTCGTGATGGCAGCGAGCACAGCAATTTTACCATAGCTCGGCAAAAAACTGGCGGGTGCGGCGAGGCGGGAAGGGCGGGGGAGTTGCATGGTCTTCATATCAAGGGTTTCAGCAGGATCGGGTTTTGTGAGGGTTTGACTGCGGAACGAACGGCGCGCATGAAACAGCGAAGAGTGTTTTCGAGTAAACCGGAAATACATAGTAAATACATAATTTTCCACAGAAGCGATTCTGGCCTTCAATTTTCGCGTGACTCGTCGCTCGACACCCTTCCGCTCGCCCACTATTACCACGGCCCATGAAAGCCATTGCCGCCTCTTTATTTCTCGCCGCAGCCGGGGTCTTTTTGACCGGCTGCGAAAGTGATGTCCCGCCTAGCGCCTCCGACTCGAATGGCGCGGAAAAGCTCAAGCGCGGCGTCACCGGACAGGGCACGCTCACGCAGCCGGATCGCACCGAAGATCCGCTCATCCGCGAGACGACCCGCGTCGGCTACTAGCATGGCCGAAGGTTCCGTCTCCCGCATCGTCATCCTCGATTTCGGATCGCAGTACACGCAGGTCATCGCGCGACGTGTGCGCGAGTGTCAGGTGTTTTCGCAAATCGTCCGCCACGATATTTCCGCGGCGGAAATCAAGGCGCTGAAACCGAACGGCATCATCCTCAGCGGTGGGCCTTCGAGCGTGTATGGGAAGGCCGCGCCGCAGCCCGATCCGGCGATCTTTTCGCTCGGGCTGCCGATCCTCGGCATCTGCTACGGCGTGCAGTTGATGGCGCATCATCTCGGCGGGAAGGTCGAGCATTCCGCGCAGCGGGAATACGGACGCGGGCAACTCCACGTCAGCGAGGAATGTGCGCTCTTCGCCGGGCTCGGTGAGGTCGTGGATATTTGGAATTCGCATGGCGACAAAGTGACGAAACTCCCGCGCGGATTCCGCACCGTCGGCCACACGGACAACTCGCCGTTCGCCGCGATCGAGCAGCCAAAGAAACGCTTTTTCGGCATCCAGTTTCACCCCGAAGTCGTCCACACGCCGCGCGGGAAAGAGATCATCCGCAATTTCGTGTATGGCATTTGCGGCTGTCTCATGGACTGGACGATGGGCTCGTTCATCGAGCAGACGTGCGAGGAAATCCGGCAGCAAGTCGGCGACGATCACGTCCTGCTCGGGCTGAGCGGCGGCGTCGATTCCAGCGTCGCGGCGGCGCTGCTGCACAAGGCGATCGGCGATCAACTCACCTGCGTTTTCGTAAACAACGGTCTGCTGCGCTCGAATGAAGCGGAAGCGGTGAAGCGTGTCTTTGGCGACAACTTTCACGTAAAACTCAAAACCGTGAACGCCTCTGCGCGTTTCCTGAAAAAGCTGCGCGGCATCACCGCGCCCGAGCGCAAACGGAAGATCATCGGCACGGAGTTTGTCCGAGTCTTTGAAGACGCCGTGAAAGAGCTAACGCGCAGCAATCCGCAATCCGCAATCCGCAATCCGCAATTCAAATTTCTCGCGCAGGGAACGCTGTATCCCGACGTGATCGAATCCGTCGCCATCGGCGGAAATCCCGCCGCGCTCATCAAGAGCCATC
>JANLQB010000974.1:0-1699 GCA_031367565.1 Verrucomicrobiota bacterium | reverse complement strand
TAAATGCGGGCACCTCGGGGAAAGGAAACGCGATCGACATCGGCCTGCGAAACCCGGCCGCGTTTGATCCCACGAAGCTTTCGCGGCATGTGCTCACGTCGTCGAGCTGCGGACTTTGCGGCACGACCGCGATTGAGGCCGCGATGAAACGTCGCAAACCGCTGCGCGATCGCGTCCGCATTTCCGCCGATCTCCTTTTCTCGCTACCGCGACGGCTGAGCGAGGAACAGAAGACTTTTCAAACCACCGGCGGCCTGCACGCGTGCGCGCTTTTCGATCGCACTGGCCACCTCGTCGCAATCCGCGAAGACGTGGGCCGGCACAATGCCTTCGACAAACTGATCGGCTTCGCGCTGCTGGAAAAACTCACGCCTTTGCGCAACCACATCGCGCTCCTGAGTGGGCGTGCTTCTTTCGAGATGATCCAAAAAGCCCACGCGGCAGGCATCCCGATCGTCGCGGCGATTTCCGCGCCGAGCAGTCTCGCGGTCGAGTTCGCGAAGAAAAGCGGGCAGACGCTCGCGGGCTTTTTGCGAGGGCGATCGATGAACGTGTATTCCGGCGGCAGGCGCATCGTGTGAAGCACGCCACTTCGCGAGATGGGCCCGCGCCGACGAGGGCCGGCGAGACCCACCCCGCGTTTAGGAAACGATCGTCTTTTCCTCCGAGAGCTTAATCACGCGGCCTTCCGGATCGCGGAAGTTCGTGTAGGGCCCGACCGTGGTGACGATGATGCCGCGCCGGCGCAATTCGCCGAGCACCGCATCGTGATTTTTCATCGAGATATAGAGATGGAAATAGCTGACGGTCTCGCCGTGCTCCGCCATGCGAAGGCTGAGCGGGATGCCTCCGAGAATGATCTCGGAATAGCGCTCCACCCTTTCGCTCACGACTTCCGCGCAGAGGATGTTCACGTAAAAGTCGCGAACTTCTTTCCAACATTGGGTGAAAACCGTGATGGCGTAGCAGCTCGCGGCGGCTGCACTGGGGCCGCTGGAAGCCGTCGCGGGATCGGGAGCGACTTCGTCTGGCAAACTGGTTAGCATCATCATGCTGACTGGTTTTAGCAGCCCGCGTGCTAGAGCATCGCACTCGATGTGGAAATTATGGATATAGCGGCGATTACTCGCCCGAGCGCGGACCTCCCGCCAAAGATCATCCCTCAGAGTTTCACGGCAAAATCGTCGTCTTCGGTGACGGATTCCACGAAGCCGACCAGCAGGTCGATGACTTGTTGCACGTCCTTCAGGTCGGCCATTTCCACGATGCTGTGCATGTAGCGCAACGGCAGTGAGACGAGACCGCACGGGATGCCGTCGCGGCTGGTGAAGATGACGTCCGTGTCCGTGCCGCTGTAGCGCGAGGAGGATTCGTGCTGGATCGGGATGCCGAGTTTGTCCGCGCATTTAAGCAGGCGCGCGACGACGAGCGGGTGGTTGCAGGTGCCGTGGGTGACGCTGGGGCCGCCGCCGAGCGTGACTTCGCCGTGCTGCGCGGCTTCGATGCCGGGGGTGTCGGTGGCGTGCGTGACATCGAGGACGATGCACACATCCGGCGCGATGCGGTGCGCGACCATCTTCGCGCCGTGGCCGCCGATTTCTTCCTGCACGGCGTTGACGGCGATGACCGTCGAGCGCGGTTTCTTTTTCGTGCGGCTGAGCTTGGCGATGACTTCGGCGATGATGAATCCGCCCATGCG
>JANLQB010000765.1:0-3947 GCA_031367565.1 Verrucomicrobiota bacterium | reverse complement strand
CTCGATCCAGTTCGGCACCCTTTCGATCGGTGCGCAGACCTTGAGTTTTTCGTCGGGGAATAACTATCGCGTGCGGTTTTCTGGTGCGACGACGCTCACGGGAAACGCGACTTTCGAGGTCGGATCAGGCGGCGCGCAAGTGATGCAAGTTTTCATGTTTGGTGGGGTCGGTGGCGCATTCGATCTCACGAAAACCGGTAGCGGAACTTTTCGGATGAATGCCGCGACCAATGCGATTTCCGGTCAACTGAACGTGAATGGCGGCACGCTCGCGCTGACGGGGACCATTCCCAACAGCCCCCGCATCAACCTCGGAACTGCTGGCATCCTTGATGTCGGTTCCGTCACAGGCGGTTTCAAGCTAGCGGCCACGCAGAGTTTGGCTGGCGCAGGAGGTGTGGCGGGTGGAGTGACGACGCTTTCGGGTGCGACCTTGCAGCCGGGAGGCGCGAATGGAATCGGCACGCTGAATTTCACGACAGCACTTACGCTGGGCTCGGTGGCTGGAGACACGACCTCGGTGACTTTCGCCAGTCTCACGAATTCGCCGAAGTTAAACGTCAGCGTCTCGAATGGACTGATTGCAAACGGCGGTGCGAATTCCGTGACGTTCAACGTCGGCGGCGGCGCGCCTGCGGTCGGCACCTATCCGCTCATCGACTACCTCGGCACGCTCGGCGGCACGGGATTTTCCGCCTTCAAACTCGGCACGCTGCCGGCGCGGGTGCTGAGCGCGGCGCTGGTGAACAATGCGACGAACACTTCGATCGACCTGAGCGTGACGGCGATCGAGTTCCCCATCTGGAAAGGCGCGCTCAGCAACGAGTGGACGAGCACGGCGCAATCGTCGCCGAAAAACTGGGTGCTGAATTCGAACAACGCGACGGCCACGGATTTCCTGGTGAACGACAACGCGACCTTCACCGACCTTGGCACGCAGACGACCGTGAACATCGGGACGACCGATGTTTCCCCCGGTGCGGTCGTTTTTGAAAACGTGACGAAGAACTACACGATCACCGGGACGAAGGCGATCACGGGCATCGCGGGAATCACGAAAAACGGTGCGGGCAAAGCGACCATCGCGAACGCCAATACTTTCCTCGGAAACGTGACGATGAATGCCGGGACGCTCAGTGTCGCGACGATCACCGACGGCGGGGTGGCGGGGACGCTCGGTTCGGGTGCCAGCCTGAACTTTGGCGGCGGCACGCTGGAATACACGGGAGCGGGCGGCAGCAGTAATCGCGCGGTTTTCATCGGGGCCGGTGGTGGCACGATCGCCGTTTCAGATGCGCTCACGCTGACGGGTGGGATCTCGGGGACTGGCACTTTTACCAAGGCTGGCGCGGGGACGCTGACCCTGACGGGCTCGAATACGGGCACGGGTGCGACCGTCGTTTCCGCGGGGACGCTGGAGATCGCAGGAAGCACCGTGGTGAACGCGGCCGCTTTCACCACGAATGGCACGCTGAGCTTTAACCAAGCTGGCACGCGGACGGTGACGAATGTGATCGGCGGGACAGGCGGCGTGCTTTTCACCGGGACGGGCACTTTCACGATGGGCGGACTGCTGGCGAATACTTACACGGGTCCGACGGTGGTCGCGGATGCGACTTTGATCGCGAGCAAAGGCGCGGGCACGACGGCGATCTCTGGCGATCTCATCATCAATGCCGGCGGAGTCTTTCGCTATTTGAACAACAACGTGAGCAACCAGATCGCGAACACTGCTTCGATCGTTATCAACGGCGGCACCTTCGGCGATCCGACCACCACCGCTCCGACGGACCCCGGTGCGACCGATACGGTGGCGAACGTGACGGTCAACGGCGGCGTGTTTGCCTCCGGGCGCAATGTAACTCCCGGTCCGTTTACCATCACGGGCGCGCTTAACGTTTTCGGTGGAGGGGTCGCGCTCGCCCAGCGCGCGGGGGTCATCACGGCAAACTCCGTGGTGATCGGCGATGGATCCGTGAACATGGACGGCGGGAGCACGACTGCGAATGCGCAGAGCCGGCTCAATGTCGGCGCAGGTGGGCTGACGCTCACGGGCGGCACGATCAACTTTAACGCGGGTCCGAGCGGAGTGGGCGGCGCCTCGCAAGGCAGTGTGCTGCGGCTCGCAGGCAATGTGACTTCCGCCGGGACGAGCCAGCTCGTGCGGCTGAATCCCGGCGTGTCGAATGCCGTCGTCGATCTCGCGGCTGCGACGCGCATTTTCAACGTGGAAGGCACCCTGCATATCGGCACGGTGGACGCACCTGTCGGCATCACAAATGGCAGCATCGAGAAAACCGGCAGCGGTCTGCTTTCGATCGGTGGGGCGCAAACCTACACCGCGCTCACGGCGCAGGCTGGCACTACGACTTTCGAGGCAGATCACACGCTCACCGGGCTGACAATCGCGGATGGTGCCATCGTAAATCTGGGGAGTGCGAGTCCTGCGCTCTTTGGCGAAGCTGGTGCAGCCCTTTCGCCCGATGGCGGCGTGGCGGCCGTCCCCGAGCCCGGCGCGTTGGTGCTCCTGTGGCTCGGCGGCTGTGCGATGATGGGCCGGCGGCGGCGGCGCTGAGCGCGGGGCGGTCCGGTCGGAGTTGATGTTTACGTGGGGCGATGTCGCGCCTGACGCTTTCCGCGCACTGCCCTTCTGCCTTTCGCGCCAGATCGTGCTCCCACCCTCAACCGGAGATCACGCTCATGAAAATGCGGAACTACCCCCAAACCCGACGCGCCGACCGCCCGGCAAGCCGCCCTCAAACCCCGGACGCTTGATGGCTGCGGGCTTCTCGATGGGCGTGCCCGTGACTGGAGAAAGGCGGTACCGACCGGCAGAGACCACGCAACGCGTTGGGCGAAGCCCGACCGAGCGGCGGCAGCGAGGAAGCCAATCCGAAGTGAAAAGCCTCTCAAACCATCGCGGCAGCTTCAGGCTCGGTGTAGGTGGCGCGGAGGGTTTGGTGGAGGGACTGCTATGCCGGGGACGCTGGGAAGAATGTCGAACTCTTCGGCGATGTCGAAGGCGGCGCAGATTTCGATATCCTTTGGGGAAAGGTAATGGCCGTGGACGAGCACTTCACGGATTTGGTCGGCATCGTCGGAATACTCGCGGTCTTCGGCGTCGTTGCTCTCTGCGAGGAAACGGGCGTAGCAGCTCTGGATGGTGGGGCAAAGCGGGCCGGCGCTCAGGGTTCGCCGAGTTCGTCCTCAAGCTGCCCGACCACATCCGAGATGAAATCGTGGAAACCCCAGCCAATGCCGTCGGTTGTCTGCTCCACTTTCGCCAGCCGCTCGTGGAACTGCGGATACAGCCCCCGCGCCTCGCTGCGCAACAGGGCAGCGAGCTCATCGAGTGCTGACTCCACGCTGCTGTAGAAGCGCTCGTCGATGTCACCATATTCGTTCGTGAATTTCACTCCGCTCTCAACATAGGTCATCAGCAGTTCCGCCGTGCCGGGAATGTTCCCCGTCGCTTTCTTGTAGTCGCGGATGGTTTTGCGCGCCTCGCCGAGCTTCAGTTTGCCCTCGCCTCGCTTGGGAAAGAACTGCTCCACGATCTTGCCGCGATAGGCCTCCAGCATCTCGCCGCCGTCGTCACCAGTCTGGCAGCGGGCTTGGATAAAATTTCGGTTTCCGGCGGCCACATCGTAAAGGTCTTTCACGAGGGCGAGCAGCGCGGGCTTGTCCCAGGTGGTCAGATGCTGGCGCGCGGCGCTCCAGCCACCGGGCTTCTTCTTGGGTTTGTTGGTTTCGTCGGGCATGGGAAAAGAGGATTATCGTGGAAGGCGTTTCAAGGGCGGCAAAGTTTCTGGCGCAACGAGCAGCGTGATGCTGCGGGCCTGTCCGGGCACGCGCTGGATGAAGCCCCGCCGTTCCAGCGTGAGCACCATCGAATGCACGCTCGGCGGCGTGATTAGGAAATACCGCTGCATGTCCGCCTCCGCCGG
>JANLQB010000763.1:0-1543 GCA_031367565.1 Verrucomicrobiota bacterium | reverse complement strand
GATCGGAGCGACGCAGACACCGCGTGGGTGTTGCGTGAGTGGGAGGCGGTGCTGGATGATTTGGCGACGGATTATTGGAAATGCCGCGACCGGCTCGACTGGGTGGCGAAGAAGTTTTTGCTCCAGACTTTTCAAGAAGCGGAGCGGCTCGACTGGAGCGATCCGTGGCTGCAATCCATCGACCTCGAATACCACAACGTCTCGCTGGAACAGGGGCTTTACTACGAACTCGTGCGGACGAGACAGATGCGCCGTCTCGTGGAGGAAGATCAGATTCGCGAGGCGATTTTTCAGCCGCCGACTACGACGCGTGCGTTCTTTCGCGGGCGCGCAGTGGCGCGGTTCAATGCGGAACTCGAATCGATCCAATGGGACGAGATCGTCTTCCGCGAAAACGGCGCGCTGCTGAACGTGATGCTCGATCAGCCCGCACACGACGCGCGCCTCGACCGGCTGAACGCGGCGATCCGCGAGGCGAAGAGCTTTGCGGAGTTGGGCGCGAAAATCCGTTAAGCCGAGCTACGGATTCGCCGCAGCTTGCTGGACAAATGTCTCCAGCCTCGCCCGCATTGTTTCCAGATGCGGCTTCAAGTCGCGAAACCGCGCGTCGTTTTGCCACTCCCGGATCGTCTCCAGCGCGGCGCGATCGTGCGCGACCAATTCCTCACGTTTTGGAGTGACGGTGGGCGTGAGCAGATTGTTTGAAATCATCAAATTTGCGTTCGGGTAAAGCCCGGCAAAAGTCGTCAACTCCTGCCCCGTCCGCGCCGGATCGAGAAGGTATTGTTCCAGCATCACGCGCTGGTCTGCTTCCCGCACATCGGCGCGGGCGAGGAAGTTGGCGCGGGTTTGTTCGCGGCCTTGCATCAGGTCGGGCTGTTCCACCAGTTGTTTAAAAATCGCGGTGGGCTCGGCCAGTGTCAGCCGGTCGAGCGTAAGGTAGGCGGCGTGCGCGGTGGCGCGATTTTCCTTGTCCCGCACCAGTCCCGTTAGCTCCGGTGCGAGCACGGTTCCATGCGCGTAAACGATCGTATCAAACGCTTCGAGGAATCCGGCACTGGGATCCTTCACCCACTCCGGGTTGCTCAGTAGTTCCCGCGACTTTCCTTGCAGGTAGCCATCGCTGGCGGGGCCGGGGTTAGCCCAGGCATAGTTACGAAGGCTCACCGCCCACTCATCGGGCGTGGTATAGCGTGAAAGAGTTTCCGCCGCGAGCACGCCCGCCGCCGGGCGATCGATCTGGCCGAGGTAGTCGAGCAGAAAGACCCGTAGCGATGAGGCATCACCCAAACGCCCTTCCTTTGTCACGGTCACGTCCAACCCAGTCGCGGCATCTTTCCCTCCCGCGAGAAAGTTTCTCACTTCCCGCGAAGCCATCTCCACCGGCAACGCATCGAGAAACTGGCGAAGCTCGGCGAGTAACTTCCGATTCGTATTTCCATCCTTGGCAGTGGCGAGCTGAGTGAGCACCGCCTCCAAACGCTCCATTGGCGAGGGCGGGGGGGGAATGTTTTGGGAAAGCGTCGTCGTCTTGGACTCGGTT
>JANLQB010000926.1:0-3121 GCA_031367565.1 Verrucomicrobiota bacterium | reverse complement strand
AAAATGGTCGGCGGCTTGACCGCCCTCGGCCAGTCTCTTGGTATCAAGCAACTGTCGGCGGCGTCGCTTCAGGCACAACTCAATGTCTTTTCGACTGCGCAGACAGAATACAATACAACCCGCGATGCGCGGCAGTCGGCTTCCACGCTTTGCACGGAGGCTCATGCGACGATCTACGAATGGCTGCTGAAAGGCCGCGATGTCCTGCTGCCTTATCTCGGGCGCTCGTGGTCGGCGGTTTGGATTCCGGCTGGCTTTGTGGATCACTCGACGGCGGTGCCAAAGTATGTGGGTGACCAGTTGAATCTACTTGGCTTGATCTCGGCTTTCTTTACTGCGAATCCTAACTATGAAGACGCGGCGATCGGGGTGACCGGGACGGCGGGAACCACTTTGAAAACAAATAGTGAAGCGGCGGACACGGCCTTCAATGCGGCGAAGACACTAGCGACCACGAAGAAGGCGGCGCGCGATGCGGCGCTGGAGGCTTTGAAGGGCTCCATGCGGATGCTGGTGAGCATCCTCGATGAGCTGCTGGCGGCGGATGATCCGCGCTGGGCGACCTTTGGTTTGAATATGCCGGATGCGGATACGACTCCCGCAGCACCGGAAAACTTGGTCGCCAACTTTGCGGATGGGCCGGTATTACTGGCTTCGTGCGATGCAGTGCCGCTGGCAACGCGTTATCGCTGGAGGATCAAAGTCGTGGGCGTGGACGTGGATTACCGCCTCGCCGCGAGCACGAAATCACCACTAGCCCAGCTCGACAAGGTGCGTCCGGGGCAGACGGTGGAGCTGATCGTGCAGGCGGCAAACCAGACTTCGCAGAGCCTGCCGAGTGAAAGCGTGTTCGTGACGCTACCGGCCGGGCGCGCGGCGGCTCCCGTCTCCACCGAAGCGGTGACTGGCTATACTTCGCTGCAACCGCCCTCCCCTGCCTCAGCGGCACCCGAGGGCAACGGTCCGACGCGCAGCAGCCGGAAGCCGGAGTCGAACGGCACGCGGCATTAGGCGGAGGGAAGACGATTTAGACCGACAAAGCGCCCCGGTGGCCAAAGCTGCCGGGGCGTTTTTGTTTTACTCGCTGGCAAGTTGCCCTTGGGAACGCAAATGACCGCGTGACGGCGCTGCGCGAGCCCGAACGAAAGGTGGCGCGGGAAATCTGATTGCTTCAGCCGGTCGAATTCCGCTTCCCGCCGCCGCGTGAATGCGTCACGGTTTCCGCCTTTTATGACCATGCCCGTTCGCGTGCGCTTTGCGCCTTCACCCACTGGATACCTGCACGTCGGCGGCGCGCGCACCGCCCTTTTCAACTGGCTCTTCGCGCGGCACACCGGCGGAAAATTCATCCTGCGCATCGAGGATACGGACAAGGCGCGGAACACGCAGGAAGCCGTGCAAGTCATCTATGACGGGATGCGCTGGCTCGGGCTGGATTGGGATGAGGGGCCGCAAATCGGCGGGCCGCACGGGCCGTATTTTCAGAGCGAGCGCGAGGCGATTTATCAGAGTTACGCGGATCAACTCGCGGCGGCGGGTCGCGTTTATACGGATGAAAATGGGGCGCTGCGATTCCGGCTTCCGCGCCAGCCGCTCGCGTTCGACGATCTCGTGTGCGGCCACATCGAAGTGGATCGCAGCAAGTCGCAGAGTCGCGATGGCGAGCTCGAAGGCGACATGACGATCCGGCGTGCGGACGGCGGCTGGATTTTCCATTTTGTGAACGTGGTCGATGACATCGACATGGGGATCACCCACGTCATTCGCGGCGAGGATCACCTCTCGAACACGGCGAAGCACATCGAGCTTTATCAGGCGCTCGGCATCGAGCCACCGATCTTCGGGCACATCCCGCTCATCTTAAACAAGGACGGCTCGAAGATGAGCAAACGCGACCAAGGCGCGAGCATCACGAGCTACCTCGACGGCGGCTACGTGCCGGCGGCGGTGCGGAATTACCTGTGCCTGCTCGGCTGGTCGCCGAAGGACGATCGCGAGAAACTCGACCTCGACGAAATCGTGCGGCTGTTCGAGCCGGTTAAGATCAATCGCAAGGCGGCGCAATTCGACATCGAGAAATGCAACTGGCTGAACTGGCAATATCTCGCCGCGATGTCGCTCGAAGAGTTCACCGACGCCGCGCTGCCGTTCATCGAGAAGGCGGGCATCCCTTACGGCTCGCGCACCGCATTGCTGCCGGTGCTCGCGCTCGTGAAAGAGAAGATCAAGCAACTGCCCGAGACGCCCAACTGGTTGCCGTATTTCTTCACGGAAGATTTCCCGTTCGATCCCGATGCCGCCGAAAAACTCCGCAAACCTGGCGCGCTCGAAACGCTCGCCGCCCTGCGCGAAGGCTACGCCGCGCTCACCGCCTGGAACGCTGCCGCGCTCGAAGCAAAGCTCAAGGAACTCGCCACCGCGCGCGGTGTGAAAGCGGGCGAACTCGTGCATCCTGCGCGCGCCGCGGTGAGCGGACGCAGCGTGGGACCGAGCCTTTACCACATGCTCGAAGTCCTCGGACGGGAGCGCGTGCTCGCGCGCATGGCGCGGGCGGCTTCGACGTTTGCCGGATGAAAGAAGTCTATTCGCTCGGAGATTTGCGCGCGTGGCCAGCGGAGCAACCGCCGCTCCGCCTCGCGGTCTTCGGCGATCCCGTCGCGCATTCGGCCTCGCCGCCGATGCACAATGCCGCGCTCGCCGCGTGCGGCATCGACGCCCGTTACACGCGGCTGCACATCCGCGCGGAGGAACTCGCGGAAGCCTTTCGCCTGCTGCCCGCGCAAGGATTCATCGGTGTGAATTGCACCATCCCGCACAAGTTCGCGGCGCTCGCGCTCGTCGATCGCGCGGATGATCATGCGCGGCGGATCGGCGTCGTGAACACGGTCGCGGTCGAGGGTGAAAAACTCGTCGGCTACAACACGGACGGCCCCGGCCTCGTGCGCGCCGTCCGCGCGGAACTCGGCGCGGACTTGCGCGACCTGCGCGTGATGATCCTCGGCGCAGGCGGCGGCGCGGGACGTGCCATCGCGATGCAATGCGCGATCGAGAATTGTCCCGGCATCGTCCTGATCAATCGCACTTTCGAAAAGCTCATGCCGCTCGTCCGCGAGCTGGACGC
>JANLQB010000753.1:0-4537 GCA_031367565.1 Verrucomicrobiota bacterium | reverse complement strand
TGGACGGAGGAGACGCAGTCGAAAGGTAAGGCCATGCAGACAAATGAGGGCGACCGCACTCTGCGCGACGATCAATCCCCACATTCGACCTGTCCAGTCCATGTGCCACTGGACGACGAGCAGAACGGAGACACTTAGATTAAACACCCCGCTGACTGACTGAATGACTATGTAACGGAGGGGCTCGCTGCGCGCCTGGACTAAGGCGAGGTAGTTGTTTTGGATGACGGTGCCGACCGCGATGAATAGAATGGCGCCGAGCCACGCGGCAGGGAATTCAGTGAAACGCTGTAGCGGCACGCCGATCAGCCAGCACAGAACAAAGAAGACCGCAGCCATCACCGCGCTCAGGCACATGCTCGTGCTGGTCAGGTTGCGCAGACTTTTTTCGTCGTGGTCGAAATGCCCGCGGGCCAGTAATCCGTACGCATTGACGCCAATGAAAACGACGAAAATCTGGATTAAAACCGTGCCCGTCGCGACCATGCCATAGTCGGTCGGAGAGAGATGGCGCGTGAGCACAGGCATCAGCGCGAGCGGGAGCACCGAGTTCAGGACGCTGCCCAGCAGATAGATGAAGGATCCTTTGAAAAACGGAGAATCGAAGAAGGCAGCGATCCGCTTGCGAAATGGCAGTGAGAGCTGTGTGGTCTGCACGAATCAGTTGAAGGTCACGAACCTAAGCGCGTGGCCTGCCGCATGGGTAGGTGCAAGATGGCTGCCTGCCTCGCTGATGGTCGCCGGGTATCTGGCAAAAGCCACCGGGAAGCGCATTGCCCTCAATGCAATTGCGGGCGCTGCATGCGGATGGGCTGGCGGGCTGGATGGTCAGCGTATTGGTGATGGAGCGCGGCGTGCCCTCCGGCCTGCACTTTGGCGGTCGGTTCCGTTGCCTCCCGCTTTTTGTTCGCAATCGCTAGCGAAACTAGAAGCCCATACATCCACCATCGCGTAAAGGCGTCGTTGGCGGAATGGCCGCCCGTGTGGGAGAAAGCCAAATCCCGCAAGGTGAAAAGCAGGATATACATGGCGAGCATTTGCGTGAGTGAATGGGCGGGTGACGCCCGAAATGTGCGGTAGCCTCTCCTGATGACCGTAAGGTAAATGATACCTGCAATGACGGAGGCGGGGATGCCGAAGTCGGCGGCATAGCCAAGCCAGGTGTTGTGCCAAGCGGAACCCATCGCGAAGGGCGCGACCTGCAACTCCGTGTCGCCTCCGCGCGCTGCGTATTGCGCTGTGAGGGTTTGAGCCAGACTCAGGTTGACTTGGTAACCGGTCCCGAACCATGGATCTTTTTCGATCTTTTTCATGGCCTCCCGTCGTAGTTCTGCGCGGAAATCGTCTTTGCCTCCTTCCATCCCTTGTAATTCGGAGTCCCATTTTGCCGGCAGGACGGAGAACGCTCGCTGGATGGTCAGTGGCAGGCTGAAGAGATCGCCATGTCCGATCACGAGGATGCCGGCGGCAATCGTCGCCCCAGTCAGCCAGAGCACAAGAAACCCCCATTCCCGCCGCACAGCCGCGGCGCAAATGGCAAAGAATGGAATGGCTCCAACGGCCGCCCGCTTGCCGCTCAGCGCGATCACGAAGACACAAAATCCAAACCCGATCACCGCCCAGAGCCTGCGAAACGAGAAGAGTTCGGCTGCACTGTAACGCGCAAAACCGAGGCAAATCAAAATCATCGGCAAGCCAGCGAGGGCTTGATGCCACGAATAGTAGGAATCCGGATCGTTCATCAATGGGACGCCCGCATCCAGCCCGATCAGGTGCAGGGGCAGAAAGAAGATCGAGATTTGATAAATCGTCTCAAGAAGGTAGCCGACGAGCAGAAGGACAACGATCGTTTTACAGTCCTTCTCAGTCACCTCCTGATTAGCCATGATCAAGAAAACGGCAAGTGCGAGCAGGATTTTCGCGTAGAAGCGGGCACCGCCAAGTGCTGCGCCGGCGTCGATCAAGCCAACCGGGTTCAACGCAAATATCACCATAACCCAGCCGACGTACATGAGCATCGGCACGTGCTCCCGACGAAAGATGGAAAATTTTTGCCTTTTTACCGCGCAACGGACCAGAAATGCCCCAGCGCACTACACCGCTGCGATTTCCGGGAATTCGAGCATTCGGTCTTTGATGGGAATGGCAGGGAGCTGGGTCGTGAAAGCGAACACGAGGACGAGCCAGTATTTTTCCCCGAGGGCGATCATGATCCCGATGAACGCCGCGCCGAAAATCCCCACGTAAATCCCGAAAAAATCGCCTTCGCCGGCGGAAATACCCAGAATTGCCGCGCCGACCAATGCCACGACCACGGTGACGATAATGTGGAATCGGCTGACGATTCGCGTGATGAGGGCGTGGTCTTCTAGCATTTGGGAGGGTGAACGGGCGGGAACCTAGAACGGCTTTTCAAAAAATAAAGGCGCATCCACGCTGGAACCGCGGGATGCCGGTTTTTGGGATGCCTGACTTACGACCGGGTTCGATGGGGATGATTTCGAAGGACTCGGTCGTCTCCCAAGACTCACCGCACCACGCCGAATTCCGCGCGCCGGTTTTTGGTCCATGCGCCTTCGTTTGATCCGGAGTCGGCTGGCATTTCGGCTCCGAAGCTGACGGTTTGGAGGCGGCTACCATTGGCTCCGGCGCGGATGAGGGCTTCGCGGACGGCGAGGGCGCGCTTTTCGCCGAGGGCGCGGTTGTATTCGGGGGTGCCGCGTTCGTCGGTGAAGCCGGCGATGATGATCGTATTCGGGGCGCTTTTCATGAAGGCGGCGACTTGGGAGATTTTGCCCTGTTCTGCGCCGCTGACGCTGTCGGCGTCGAAGCCAAAGAAGATCGGGGCAAATTTATGGCGGTCCACGTTCGAGCCGAGGAAGGAGACGCCTTCCTGGCGATCGGGCAGGGCGGAGCCGTTGACGTAATCGCCGTCGGCACCGCCGCGAGGCAGGCTGGCTCCGTTCTTTTTGGCGCAGCCGCTAAAAGAGAGCGCGATGGAGGCGGCGAGGAGTAGGGAAATGCGGGACGTTTTCATGAGATGTGTGCGGTGAATCAGCGGGACCAGGCGGGCTCGGAGATTTTGCCGACGCCGGAGACGAGTGTTGATCGCTGGCCGGACACGGCATCAAGCAGAATCAGTGAGCCACCGCTGGCGAAGATGAGATGGCGCGAGTCGGCTCCCCAGACGGGGTCGTTGCCCTCGCCGAGCGAGCGCGTGCCGCCGCCGGCGGCGAGATCGGTGACGGCGACTTCAAAACCGCCGCCGCCGCGCGTGTTGAAGGCGACTTTGTTTCCATCGGGCGACCAGTTCGGCTCGGTGCAATTGCCGCGTCCGGTCGGCACGGCGCGTCCGCTGCCGCCGCTCGCGGAAATGCGGTAGAGCTGGGAGCCGCCGTGGTCGTCGCTGGAATAGATGATTTCATCGCCATCGGGCGACCAAGTCGGCGAGCTTTCCGAGCCGCTGGACCGCGTGAGCCGCCGTGCGCCACCGCCGCCGGAGCTGGTGACGTAAAGCTCGGGGTTTCCGTCCTTGCTCAGCGTCACGGCGATCCGTCCACCATCGGGGGAAAAGACCGCGCCGGTATTCGTGCCGGGGTATTTCATGATGCGACTGCGCGCGCCGCTGCCGAGGTCGATTTCGTAAACGTCGGGGTAGCCGCTCTGGTAGCCGGTGTAGAGCAAGCGCCGTCCGTCCGGGCTGAGCGATGGTCCGACGCTGATCGCGTGGTCGTGCGTGAGCTGGCTGAGATTCGAGCCGTCGGCGTCGCAGGTGTAAATTTCTTTTTTGCCGGAACGCGTGCCGACGAAGGCGATCTTCGTGTTCGCGAATCCACGATGGCCCGTGAGCGTCTCCACGATTTCATCGGCAAAAGCGTGGACCTTTCCGCGCGCGGAGCCGCTGAAAGTTTTGGAAAGCACCGTCTTCCCACCATGATCCGTCACGCTCCCGCTCAGCCCGCCGCCGCTTCCTGCTCCGCTGGCCGTGAACGTCGCCCCGCCCGCAGGCACGACGGAGAAAAATCCCGACCGCTGCAAATCATCCTGAAGGGTCTTCGCATCCGCCCCCGCGAGGCCGGTGATCGCGATGCTGAGTTTGTCGTTCTTGGAAATGGTGATGGTCGGAGCCTCTTCCGCGAGCGCCAGCCCGGCGGAAAAAAGGCTGAAAACCGTGAGCAGTTTTTTCATGGAGCGCGGATGCTAGCGTATTTCAGGAAAAATCACGGAAAAACCGCACTCACCATTGTTTTGCTCGAAAGGTTTGGATTTGCGTGCGAAGGGAGGTGTCGTTTATGTTTTTTTGGTTAAAATCAACATTAATGATAATTACCATGCGTAGCAACCTGCCTTCCGACCGTCGCGCCCGATGAGACGAAAGGTGTCTGTCATCGCGGTTGTGGCGTCCATGCTCTTCAGCGCACTGCTATCGGCCCAAGTGCCGCAATTGATCAACTATCAGGGTCGAGCGGTGGTTGACGGAGTTAATTTCGACAGTGAGCGCGCTGGCCACCCAGGGCTGTTCAAATTTGCTTTGGTA
>JANLQB010000749.1:0-2340 GCA_031367565.1 Verrucomicrobiota bacterium | reverse complement strand
CGCCTCGATCCGAAACGCCCACACATTCCCGCCTTTGTATTCACTCGCCGCCAGCGTGCCCTGATCCGGCGAAAGCGTGATCCCATTCGGCCCCGCCAGCCCCGTGTCCACCGTGCGTTTCTCCTTGGTCTTCGAGTCCACAAAAACGAGTTCCTGCTTCCCCGTATCCGTAAAATAAATGTGCCCACGATGCGTCACCGCCAGATCGTTCGGCTCCACCTCTTCCGCGATCACGTCGATCGCCTTCGTCGCGAGGTCGATCGCGATCAGCCGTTTCTTCGAGCCCTGACACGCATACAGCCGCCCATCCGGCCCAAACTTCAGCCCGCTCGCCGGCTCCTCGATCACCGTCGTCTTCGTCCCATCCAGCGCGATTTTGAAAACCGCGTTCCCCTTCAAATCCGAGTAAAGGAAATTCCCCTCCGCGTCTGAGCAAGGCCCATCCGCAAACCCGATTCCCTCCGCCACCGGCTGCCAGCCTTCGCCGTCGATCAGCAGCCGATGCAGCGTCAAATCGCCGGCCAAATCTTGAGCACGCGCGGAGAGCGCGAAGAGGACAAAGCTAAGAACAAGTGGACGCAGCATACGGAAAAGGCGGGGACGTTCGCGCATCGGCGCGGGGATGGAAAGTTTTAGTGAGAAGTCAGCAGTAGTCAGTGGTCAGGCAGACAATCCGCCAACTGCCGACTTCTTACTTTTTACTTCCTACTTCTCCGCCATCCGCCGCACCACCCAGCCCGGCGTCACATTTCGCACCACCATTTGCAGATCGAGTTGCTTCCGCTTCCCATCGTCCTCGTAATAAATCGACTCCGTATTGTTCACCACCCCCACCGCATTCCCGCTCTCATCCAGCACCGGACACCCGCTCGACCCCTTCGCAAAATCCGCCGTGATCGTCGTGTAAAAATGCTCGCCCGATGGATCGCGCACCACCGTGTGCCGCGACACCACGCCCGCCGTCCACATCCAGAAATGCTCCTCGGGATGACTCATCACGCCGATCGGCGAAGCCACCGGAGCCGCCTCGCGCGCCAGCGGCAGCGCGGGTAATTTCGTCCCCTCTGGCAGATCGAGCTGGAGAAAAATGAGATCGTTTTCCGGGTCCGCCGCCAGAACTTCGCGCACCGCAAAAACGCGCCCATCGCGAGTCAGCGCCGACAACCCGCGCGTCCCTTTTTCACTCGCCACATGCAGGCACGTCACGATCACGCCCTCCTCCGAAATCACAAACCCGCCCGCCGCCACGCTGAACTCCTCCTTCTTGGATTTCCCCTCGCGATACACATCGCCCAGCACCAGCGTGCTCGCCTCCGCGCGCGCGGCCACTTCCTGCCACGCGATCTTGTCCGTGCTCACGGCGGGAAGCGTGCCGCTCCACTTGCGAGTCGTCAGATCCAGCGCGCCGAGCTTGTGCTCCGAGTGAAGCCGGCGCGTCTCTTTTTCGAGGTAAGCATCGAGCTCCAAATCATCGAATGACTGGCCCGCCTGCGGAGCGCGCGGGACCGGCGTCGGTTCAGGCGTCGAGGGCTTTAGTTTTTCGCGGGCGACTGCGGAAAACGCGAGCAGGCAAATGGAAAGGATGGCGAGGTAACGCGAACGCATGGCACTCGAATGCTGTGAGCTTGGCCCGAAAAGCTCCAGTTTCATTCGCGTGCGATCAGTTCCGCTTCCGCGTGGTTTGCATACTCGTCTTTTGGAAACGTGAACTCGCATTTGATCGGAGCACTCGAATGCGGAGCGATGGTGGCTGCGATTTCTTGTTGCGCTAAAACAGTGAAGTGCCCGCGACGAGCTTTGGTGTCGCTGGTCATACTGCCGATCGTGAACCTGACTCTCAAAACCACCGGTGAGTCGGTGTGGTTCGTTGCCAGGGTCGTCGCAGTTGCCCGATTGCCGAGCGATTCAACGGCGGGCGATGTGATGCCGACTTCGGGTGTGAAATAGGCGCGAAAAAAAAGTATGACCAAGCCGATGACCACGAACGCGATTACCAACGGCCACGGAGAGTTCGTCTTCATGAGCGTCGGATTGGCCGCAAGATTGCGGCTGGTCGGATCGAATGTTTTGCTCATCGCTGGTTCGCAGCGCGGCGGTTATTTCCGTGCCTCCGGCGTGACCGTCACCTCCACGCGCTTGCCTTCACGCTCGACCATGACTTTCACCGCCACGCCGATCTTCACCGCGTCGAGTGCGTAGGTGTAGTCGTAGATGTTCGCGATTTTTTGCGCGCCAAATTCCACGATCACATCGCCACTTTGCAGCCCGCCTTTTTCCGCCGGGCTGCCGCCGCGCACGCCGCTGAGCTTCACGCCTTTCACCTCGGTCGTGTAGTCGGGG
>JANLQB010000867.1:0-1609 GCA_031367565.1 Verrucomicrobiota bacterium | reverse complement strand
CTCGGGTTTTCGTATTCGGGAAATCTCGCCATTACTGGCAGCTCCGGCCCCGGCATTTCGCTGAAAACCGAAGCGATCGGCTGGGCCACGATGGCGGAGATTCCGCTCATCGTCATCAACGTGCAGCGCGGCGGGCCGAGCACCGGTCTCCCGACGAACGTCGAGCAGAGCGATCTGTATCAGGCGATCTTCGGCGGACACGGCGACAGCCCGCGCGTCGTGCTCGCCGCTTCCACGGTGGAGGATTGTTTCTACACCGCGATCGAAGCCGCAAAAATTGCGCGCCGTTTCAGTACGCCGGTTTTCATCCTCAGCGACTCCTCGCTCGCCACGCGCATCGAAGCCTTCGACGAGCCGGAACTGTCCAAGCTGATGCTCGATTCCAAAGTCGATCTCACGCCGCGCGAGCCCGGCTTCATGCCCTATCCGCTCGACGGCATCACGCAGCACGCGCCTCCCGGCACGCGGATGCTTGATGGGAAATATCCCGTCGTCACCGGCCTCGAACACGACCAGTTCGGCCACCCGACCGGCAGTTCAAAACTGCATCTCGGCATGACGGCCAAGCGCCGCAAAAAACTCCAGCTTCTCGCCGACGAATTGCCCGTGCCGGAAGTCTTCGGCGACGAATCCGGCGAAGTCCTGCTCATTGGCTGGGGCTCGACCTACGGTCCGATCCACGAAGCCGTCGCCACCGCCAGCGCGCGCGGCGAAAGCATCTCCGCGATCCACCTCCGCCACATCAATCCGCTGCCGAACGGCCTCGAAAAAATCTTCGCGAACTTCAAGCGCATCGTCGTCGTCGAGATGAACGACGAAGGCATCTACGGCTACGGCCAGCTCGCGATGATCCTGCGCGCCCGCTATTGCGATCCGAAAATCCGCAGCCTCACCAAAACGGACGGCCTCAGTTACCTCGTCCGCGAAATTCTCGAAGGAGTCCTGAAAATCAAATGAGCCCCGAAACTCTCACCGTCCCCGCTTCCCCCGAACGCGAGAAGCTCACGAAAAAAGCGATCACCGCCGACCACCCAACGTGGTGCCCCGGCTGCGGTGATTTCGCCGTGCTCGCCGCGTATTACAAGGTTCTTGAGCGCCGCAATCTACCGCACGAGAACATCGTCACCCTCGCCGGCATCGGCTGCTCCTCGCGCTTCCCGTATTTCGTAAATACGCACGGCGGCCACTTCATCCACGGACGCGCCGTGCCCCTCGCTTCGGGCGTCTCGCTGGCTCGCCCGGACCTGCACGTGTTCCTTTTCGGCGGCGATGGCGACGCGTTTTCCATCGGCGGAAATCACCTCGAACACGGCGCGCGCAAGAACATCAATCTGACCTACGTCATCATGGACAATTTCGTCTATGGCCTGACGAAAAAGCAGACCTCGCCTACTTCGCCCATCGGTTTCAAATCGAAAACCGACCCGACTGGCGCGGTCGATCAGCCGGTGAACCCGATCAAAAAAGTGCTCTCCGCCGGAGCCACGTTCATCGCCCGGACCCACGCCACGCAGGTGAATCACATGATTTCCATGATCGAGCGCGCGATGGACCACGAAGGGTTCTCCGTCATCGAGTGCCTCTCCGAATGCGTCGAGTTTTACCCCGG
>JANLQB010000747.1:0-2666 GCA_031367565.1 Verrucomicrobiota bacterium | reverse complement strand
AAATACTGGCGCAGCCTCGGGCAGCTCAATGATACGCCGGAGTTCCGCGGCTGGCTGGAGCGCGAGTTTCCGCAGGGTGCTTCCGAGTTAAAAGGTGGCGATGTCTCGCGCCGGAGTTTTCTGCAATTGATGGGCGCGTCGATGGCGCTGGCGGGGCTGAGTTTTGCGGGGTGCCGACGTCCGGTGAAGCATCTGATGCCCTTCACGAAAGGGACGGAGTGGTCGATCCCGGGGAAGGCGCTGTTTTTTAGCACGTCGATGCCGACGCGTCGCGGATACCAGCCGCTGCTGGCGGAAACGCACGACGGTCGTCCGACGAAGATCGAGGGAAACCCCGGTCATCCGGCGAGCAAAGGTGCGACGGATACTTGGGCGCAGAGTTCGATTCTGGATCTTTACGACCCGGATCGGGCGCGGTTTTTTAAGCTGAAGGGTGAGAAGAAAACGGCGGCTGATTTTGAAAAGGCTCTGGATGAAATGATCGCCGGGGCGGGGGATGGTGCGGGCTTGGCGTTTCTTTTGGAGGGAAATCCGTCTCCGACGCGTGAGCGGTTGCGCGGTGAGATCGAGAGGAAGTTTCCGAAGGCGCTTTGGGCGGTTTACGAGCCGCTTGGCGATGATGCAGCGGTCGAGGCGGCAAAGGCGGCTTTTGGCGAAGGTGTGCGGGCGGTGGCGCAGATCGAGAAGGCGGACATCATTCTTTCGCTCGATGCGGATTTCCTCGGCTCCGACGGTGGTGTGACGCAGCAGCGCGCGTTTGCGTCGCGGCGGAAGGTGGACGGCGGGAACGTGATGAGCCGTCTTTATACGGTCGAGAATCATTACACGATCACGGGCGGCGCGGCGGATCATCGTCTGCGCGTTCCTGCGAGTGAAGTCGGTGCGGTGGCGCTGGAATTGGCCGCGGCGATTTCTGCGATCAGCAAGGATGAATCGCTCAGCAAGCTGGCAGGAGCGGTGGCGAAAACGGCTGTTAAATCGCGTGAGGAGTGGATCAAAATTACGGCGGAAGATCTCGTGGCAAACCGGGGCAAAAGTCTGGTGCTAGCGGGTTCCCGCCAACCTGCGGGCGTGCAAGCTCTGGTGCTCGCGATCAATGCGGCGCTCGGAAATCTCGGCACGACTTTGGTCGGTGCGAAAACGACGGCGAAACCGACGGCAGGGATTGCGGATGTGGTGCGTGGGATCAACGACAAGTCGCTGACTTCGATCATCATCGTCGGCGGAAATCCGGCTTACAACGCGCCGGTCGATTTCGATTTCGCGGCGAAGCTCAAGACCGTGCCGAATGTCGTGCGCGTCGGATTTTACGAAGACGAAACGAGCGATTTTGTGACGTGGCATGCGCCGCTTTCCCACTATCTTGAATCGTGGGGTGACGGCTTTGCGGCAGATGGTAGTTACGTTTCCGTGCAGCCGATGATTCTCCCGCTTTACGGCGGATGGTCAGAGCTGGATGTGCTCGGAAAATTTGCCGGTCTGAAAAAGACGGACGGGTTGGGGTTAGTTCAGGAGACATTCCAAGAGATCGTTAAGCCGAACGACTTCACTGCGGGGTGGGCGAAGTTTTTGCACGACGGTTTTGTGGCTGGCGAAACGCCAAAGCCGATTGCGCTCACCCTCAGCTCCGAGGCCGTTGGCAAGTTGGTTGCGGAAAAACTTCCGATTGCGGCGCTCGACGGAGATTCTTACGAAGTCGTGCTCGTCGGGGATTCGAAAGTGGACGACGGACGCTACGCGAACAACGGCTGGCTTCAGGAGTTGCCCGATCCGATCACGAAACTTACCTGGGACAACGCTGCGCTGATCAGCCCGGCTACCGCGAAAAAACTCGGCATCGACACTTCGGTTGGCTTTTTCAAGGACCACTTCCACTACGCTCGAATCGAAATTTCCGTTGGCGAGCGAAAGCTTGATCTGCCAGCGCTGGTAATTCCGGGTCATGCGGAAAACTCGATCACTATTCCGCTCGGCTACGGACGCACCAAGGCGGGACGCGTCGGGACGGTTGGCCAGACGAGCGAGGGATTCGTCACGGATTCGGATGAGATGACGAGCGGCGGTTTCAATGGCTACGCGCTTCGCACTTCCGCAGCTCCGTATTTCATGACGGGCGCGAAAGTCAAACTGACGGGCAAGACTTACAAGCTCGGCGTCACGCAAGAGCACGGCTCGCTCGAAGGTCGCGGACCGGACATCACGCGCGAGGCGACGCTCGAAGAATTCAAGGCCGAGCCGAAGTTTGCAAAGACGATGGGAATGGATGGCCATATCCCGCGCGACGCCTCGCTCTACCAGCATCCTCCGCTCAACGACATCCATCAGTGGGCGATGGCGATCGACCTGAATACCTGCATCGGCTGCTCGGCCTGCATGGTTGCCTGTCAGGCGGAAAACAACGTGCCGATCGTTGGCAAACGTCAGGTCATCGAAGGCCGTGAAATGCACTGGTTGCGGATGGATCGCTACTTTGCGTCCACAGACGAAAATGACGCTGATCCGGAACTCGTCTCGCAGCCGATGATGTGTCAGCACTGCGAAAACGCGCCGTGCGAGACGGTCTGTCCGGTCAATGCCACAGTCCACAGTGAGGACGGCCTGAACGTGATGGCTTACAACCGCTGCATCGGCACGCGGTATTGCGCGAACAACTGTCCGTTCAAAGT
>JANLQB010000819.1:0-7308 GCA_031367565.1 Verrucomicrobiota bacterium | reverse complement strand
TGGACGCCGCGATGAAGGGCCATCCGTATGTAAAGAGCGGCGTGGACATCGCGTGCTGGGACATCCTCGGCCAGTCGTGCGGGATGCCCGTGTGCGAACTGCTCGGCGGGCGTTACGGCGAGGACGTGCATCTCTATCGCGCCATCTCGCAGGAATCGCCGGAGCAGATGGCCGCGAAAGTCGCGGGATACCGCGCGGAGGGTTATCGCCGTTTCCAACTCAAGGTCGGCGGTGATCCGGATGTGGACATCGCGCGCATTTTCGCCGTCGCCGCGAAGCTTCAGCCCGGCGATCGTCTCGTGGCCGACGCGAACACCGGCTGGGTCCAGCACGAAGCCGTGCGCATCGCCAAGGCCGTGCGCGACGTGGACGTTTACATCGAGCAGCCGTGCCTGACGTACGAAGAATGTCTCGCGGTGCGCCGGCAGATTCCGCACCCGTTCGTGCTGGATGAAAACATCGACGACCTCGGCATCCTGCTGCGGGCAAAGGCCGACCTCGCGATGGATGTGGTGAATTTGAAAATCAGCAAGCTCGGCGGGCTCACGAAAATCCGGCAGGCGCGCGACCTTTGCGTCTCGATGGGCATCGCGATGACGCTCGAAGACTCGTGGGGCGGCGACATCGCGACCGCCGCCATCGCGCATCTCGCGCACAGCACGCCGACGGAATTCCTTTTCACGACCACGGACTTCAACAGCTACGTGACCGTCTCCACCGCCGACGGCGCACCGCAGCGTAAAAATGGCCGCATGGCCGCCAGCACAGCCCCCGGCCTTGGAATCGTGCCCAGGATGGATGTGCTAGGCAAGGCGGTGGTGGAAGTCAGCAGCCATCCGCGCGCCGCCGCGCCGAAGACGGCGAAAGCAAATTAGTCCCATAAAAGTCATGCCGCACCGACTCAACTCCATCCTGCAACTCGCGGTGTGCTGCGGCATCCTCGCGCTGACTCATCCTGCGCTCGCGGCCGAGTTTTCCGCCACGGGGCCGACGAAAGAAACCAAACTGGATCCCACCAGGTTTCTCGGCGCGGTCCAGGTCACCTTTGATCCACAGCCCACTACGATGTCGTTCGACTTGCCGTGGCACTTTTGCCCGGTCGCGGAGAATGGGTTCAATCCGTGCCCATTCTTCGTCGGTGAAACTGCTCGGATACGTTTCTTGGGTGTGCATCCCAAGTCTTGTCTGTCATTGTCAAAAATAGTATAAGTCCTGAATTGCAGCGTCTTTTTAGACGCCCCCTAAGTCCTCACGTTCCTGGTCAATCAATTCAATCGCGGGAGCCATTTTCATCAGACCACAATACCCCTCCCGCTTATGCGGTAATTGGTATGACGGGCGACACTAGGTTCCATTTTGGAATAGGGCCTGCGCATCGGGGACGTCGAGGTCGCTGAGATCCAGGCCATGCCCGTCTCCGCGTTCGCTCGCGACGACGATTTGCGCCGCGATCCGTTTGGCGGCAGGGTTGGCGTAGTATTTCATGGAGCCGACCGTCAGGTGCGTTGGGAAAACGAGAACAAGAAGCGAGTTATCATCCACGTTCACCATGAGCGTGCTAAAGTTTTCACCTTGCTGATACATGCTCGTGAAGTTGTTCTCATTCACTAGCGATGCCATGAATTGCACGGCGTTGTAGGCGTTCGACCCGAGGGTGGCGAACGTAGTGGTATCGATCGAGTCGGGACTACCGCTCTGGCGGATGAGGTAGCCTGCTTTTTCGACGAGGAGCGCAATCGTCGCTTCGCTCTTCGATAGGAGGTCTTTCATCACCTCGTCGAGCAGGTCGATGTCTGCCTGATTTAATGATGGGAACTGGCCCATGGGATAGAGTTACTTACGAGCTTTGTCGCTAAGGAATTTGTGAAGCAACATGCGAGTGATCATGTTGAGTGTCTCGAAGACGCCTTCGCATTTGGCGGCCGATGCCTCGAAGGTCGGTGCCTGCACTTCGCGATTATTGAGCAAGAAGTCCATATATTCGACCGGCGCTACATCGGGGACATCCCGTTTGTTGTACTGCATCACGATCGGGATGTCTTCGATGTTGAGATTCAGTGACTTTAGGTTTTCCTCCAGGTGCCTAAAGGTCTCGATGTTTTCCTCCATCTTGTCATACTGAGAGTCAGCGACAAAGACGATGCCATCGACACCGCGGAGCACGATCTGCCTAGTAGCATTGTAGATCACCTGGCCGGGCACCGTGAAAAGGGCGAACTTGGTCTTGAAGCCTTTGATCGCGACCGCCTCCAACGGGAAGAAATCGAAGAATAGTGTTCGATCGCTGCTAGTCGCCAGCGAAGTCATCTTACCCTTCGCATCGGGATTTGGAACGTGGACGTTTTTGTGGACCTGTTCGAGGTTAGTCGTCTTCCCGCTCTTGGCGGGACCGTAATAGACGATCTTTACCTGTAGTTCCTTGGTCGCTTGATTAATGATGGCCATGGGCGTTAGTCTTGAGAATAAAGCGGTCTGCTATTTTTTGAAGTGGCTGGCGCAAAGTGAGAGGGCGGCGGATGGCAGCGGTTCGCCTTCCTTCCCGAGCGCGGCAAAAAGGACTTCTCCGTGCCGGAACATCTGACACGGCAATCCTTCGGAATGAATAGTCAGGGCATTGACCTCACCGAGTTTCATCTCTCCCGCGTATTGATTCAGGCGGGCAAAAACTTGAGGCAGGAATGCCGCGAACGTTTCCCCATTCATTTGATCCGGCAGACGGTGCGCGACGAGCAAGCCCTCCTGCATGGCGACGACTGCGCCGCCAACGCCGGGGAGTTTCGTAACATTTTTTACGATTTCTTCGGGCGACCAATTGTCCTTGTCAGGCTGACCGAAAAGTTCGCTCAGCGTCTGCGGAAGAGTGCTTAGAGCGGGGGCAACCAGCACTGGCACCGGCGCGGGAGTTGGCGCGGGGTTAGCCGAAATTTGAACAGGCGTGGGCTCGGCAATCGCGATGGGCTCTGGCACTGCGGAAACGGGCGCGGGCGTTGGTGGCGGAGCAGGAGCATCGGCCCCGTGGAAGAGTACGGGAATTTCCTCACCTACGTCTGCGCGTTTGCGGGCTTGCCCGCTGCTTTTAGAAAGTTTCAGAAAGGCGGGCGCGACGATTCGCAGTGGCAGCGCCAATTCCGTGTCTGTATCCGCCCCGCTGGCACCCGGAGGCGGTGGCGTGATCCACTCGCGCAACTGCCCCCATTTGAAAACGACCCGGCCTTTCGCGAGGCCCGCCGTGACTTCGCCATTGGGCAGCGTCACCGTCGAGCCGTTCATCGCGCCCACTTCCGCCTGGATCAGTTCCGGCCATTTTCCGGCAAGTTCGCCGATCGGGAGAATAAGCGCCGGGCCTTCCGGCTTTGGTGCAGCGGGTTCAGCCGGCTTTGGTTTTACCGCGCTGGCAGGCACTGGTTTTTCGACCGGTGCAGGCACCGCCATTTTCAAAGCAGGCACTGGCGCGACCGACGCCGCCATGTCGGCCGGCGGCGCGTGCGGTGCCGCAGCGACGACGGGCGGCTCGGCCTCTTCGGGATGTGGAGCGACTCGGCTGAAAGTGTTTTCGGTTCCGAAATCAACCTCCGGCGCCCGCGGCGCAGGCACGGGCGTTTCGGGAAGCGTCAGCGCGATTGCGTGCGGGTTTTCTTTGTCACCAAAAAGATTGTACCCTTCCTCTGGCACGGGACACGGACGCTGGTCCGAACGACGCTTCAGTAGTTCGGGACGGACGCGTTTGAAAATTTCGGGCAGCGGCACCTCGACCATCCGCTTTTCCTCGGGCGGACCGGGTTTGAAGATGCCCGCTGGGGCCTGGCGATAGAGGCTGGCGAGCGACATTTTGACCGAGCAAGTCGGGAGCTGCTTCAGGATCGTCGGCAGCGGCAGCGTCACCGTCACCGCGGCATCCGGCAGCGTTTGCACGCATCCGCGCAAATCGGCGGGAAGCTTCGCGAGGATCGCCGCCAGAGAAAGATGCGCGATCTCGACGGTGGGCACGATCGGCGGGGCTTCGCCGGTGAAGTGTGAGTTGCCATGAACCGCGAGCGGGACGGGAGCAACTTCGTTTTTTCGGAAAAGGTTGGAAATGAATTTGAGCATGCGCCGGGATTTTCCCAACCTCCCGATTAGCAGACTCGATGCCACCCGCCCGCCCAGCTTTGCGCGCGCTACAGCGTCTCGTCCCAGTTCGCTTTATCGCGCAGCAACGCCTCGCGCAGCAGGCGCACGGGTGCTTGTCCGTGGTCGCACACCGCGTCGTGAAATTTTTTCAACGAGTAGTTCGCGCCTTCCTGTTTCTCAAAATCGCGCCGGAGCTTGAGCAGTTGCAACTTCCCGAGCGTGTAGAAGAGGTAGCCGGGATCGAACGTGCCGCGCATGGCCTCCTGCCGCGCGGGCTTTTCTTCGTAGTAACAGTTGTCCTGAAAGAACTTCGTTGCGTCGGCCACGGTCATGCCGTGGCAGTGCATCTTGATGGAAACGCAGAGGCGGCAAATCCGCAGCAGTGCCTCATCGGATTGCGCGAGTCGATACTTCGCGCCTTCGAGCCCGGTGCCGCCGTAGCCTTCATCCACCAGCATCTGCTCGCAGTAATGCGCCCAGCCTTCGACAAATGCGTAGCTGCCAAACATCTTCGCGATCCGGCTCACGGGCGACGCGTTCAAATGCAGAAACTGCACGTAGTGACCGGGGTAGGCTTCATGAATACTTACCACATCCGCCGTGTAGTGATTGAAAGCGCCAAGCCATTCGTCCTTCTCCTTGTCGGACCATTCCGACTCAACCGGCGTCACATAGTAGTAAGCCTCCGTCCCGCGTTTCTCGAATGGTCCCGGTGTGTCCATCGACGCAAAACTGCCCGCGCGTTGATAAGTCGGAGTTTCCTCCACCCGCGCGCGAACCTCGCTCGGCAGCGTGATGATTTGGTGGTCGATCAGAAATTGCCGGATCGACTCCAGATTTTTCCGCGTGTCGGGAATGAGCGCGTCCGCCGTCGGGTGATCGCGCTGAAGCTCGCGCATCGCCTCGATCGGCGTTTTACCCGGCGCGACCAGCTTCGCCGCTGTCGCAAACGCTCCCTGTTCGCGTTTCAATTCAGCGAGCCCGATTTCGAGGATCTTCTCCGGCGCGAGCGTGATCGCATCACGCGCCGCGAGGAATTTTCGGTAACGCTCTTCACCCAGTGCAAACGAATCATCCGCGTGCGGCAGCCGCTCCTTTTCCAGCCACGTCGCGTAGTCATTGAAAGCCGCGACCGCCTTCGCCTTCGCCTCGCGAAATTCCGCCATTAGCGTCTCGTCCTGCACGCCGCTCACGGCCGGTGCGAGATCCTTCTCTAGGAATTCCGCAGTGCCCTTGGCGATGTCGATCGCGAGCGTCACTTTCGGTCGCGGCAGTGGATCGACCAGATTCGTGCGGGCCCTCGCGAGGAAGGTAGGCGCAGCGTTCGCGAGCTTCACGATGAAGCGGAGGCGATCCGCCAGCGGCGCGTAGTCGCGCTTGAGATACACATTGAAATCAAACGCCTGGGCATACGTCATCGGGTTCTTCTCAAACTCACGCGATTCTTCGAACTGAAAGAGCTCGTCCTTCACGACGAGTTGCAGCGCACGGAAGTCCGACTCGGCCGATGCGCCCAGCGTCTTTCGATCGGCAAAACCAGCGAGCTCGCCGTCAAAATCGCGTAATTGCTCCTTCGCCTTCGCGAGCGCGGCCGGCGAAAGGTCCGGCGTCCCGCCATCATATTCATGCAAGCCGAGGCTCACGCCGAGGAGCGGGCGCGCGAGGAAGTAATCGTGCAGGAACTTGTCCGCCGTTTTCTGAAAAGCCGCATCCGCAACTGGTTCGGCGCGCGCCGCGAGCGGAGTGAGAAGCGGGACCAAGGCGAGCAGGAAAAACCGTGGTTTCATGCGCGCGAAAGTAGGGGGCGCAAACCGCAAGCGGAAGCGCTACTTCGCGCGCGGATGGAATTTGAGATGCACGCTCTTCAAGTGCCGCTGATCGACGTGCGTGTAAATCTGCGTGGTCGAAATATCCGCGTGTCCCAGCATTTCCTGGATGATCCGCAGGTCCGCGCCATTGCTCAGCAAATGCGTGGCAAAGCTGTGCCGGAGCAGATGCGGATACACGTTCACGTCGAGGCCTGCGCGCTTCGCGACTTCCTTCACGATCTGCCACACGCGCACCGTCGTCAGCTTCCGCCCGCCTCGCGAAGAGAGGAAAATCTCGCTTCCCGTTTTCTTCGTCACGCTTTCCGGTCGTCCACGCTCCAGATACGCGACGATCGCAGCGCACGCCTTCTTCCCGACGGGCACGAGCCGCGTTTTGTTCCCCTTCCCCGTCACGCGGATGATGCGGTTTTCCAAATCGAGCAACTCCAGTTTCGCGTTCACGAGTTCCGAAACGCGGAGGCCGCTTGCGTAGAGCAGCTCCAGGATCGCGCGGTCGCGCAACCCGCGCGGAGCGTCGAGGTCCACACCATCGAGCAGTCGATCGACCTGCAACTCATTCATCGTCTCCGGCAGGAAGCGCGAGATGCGCGGCAGCGACATCGACTCCGCTGGATCGCGCGGGACGCGCCCGCGCGCTTGCAGCCAGCGGAAGAAAATCTTGATCGCCACGATCACGAGTTTGATTGACGACGCCGAGAGCCCGCGCCGCTTCGAGTGCCCGAGGTAATCCGAGAGGTGCTGCAGCGTCACCTCGCGCGCCTCGACGATCATCTGCGGCGGAGGTGTCCCCGCCTGCACCATCTGCTCCAGCGCCACCTCTCCGATTTTTTCCAGCAGCCGACGCTTTTCCAGCCACTGCGCGAACCCTTCCAGCGAAAGCCGCGTGGATAGTTGGTAGTTATCCGAGAGCCCGCGCTCAGTGGCTAGATAGAGAATGAAATCTTCGAGGTCCGTGCGCATCACTCGGTGCCGGCGGTGTAGCTGGAATCCATCGTCCCGTTTCGGTAGCCGAGTTGCGGCCCCTGGCACGCGGCGCCGCCGTCGGGATCGCTCTTCCCGATCACGAGCGGCTTGTTTTTCAGGCTGGGAAACGACGCGACGGTGCGATGGGCGTGGCTCATGGTGGGTGGTGGGCGTGCGAAGCCTGCGGAAGTCAACCGCCCGCAAGCGCGTGCCCGGTCAGCCGCGCGTAGGCTTCGAGATACTTCGCGCTCGTTTTTTGGATCACCTCGTCCGGCAGCGAAGGTGCGGGCGGGATTTTGTCCCACGTCAGCGTTTCGAGGTAATCGCGCACGAATTGTTTATCGTAACTCGGCGGGCTGATGCCGAGCGCGTATTGATCGACGGGCCAGAAGCGCGAGCTGTCGGG